>JAFMJU010000205.1 GCA_017853285.1 Gemmataceae bacterium | reverse complement strand
CGCCGGAGTTTCACGGGCGGCCGTTGCCAGCGCGCTCTACTACTCAGCGGAACAACGGTCCAACCAGGTGCAAGGTTATTACCAGACCTACCTGAACCGCACCGCGACGGCAGCCGAAGTGAATGGGTGGGTCAACTATTTCCTGGCCGGGGCGACCGATTATCAGGTGCAGACTTCCTTCCTGACTTCCAATGAGTTCATGACCCAGAATCCGCCGATCACGAATTACATCCAAGGCTTGTACAACCATATCCTTGGGCGCAGCGCCAACGCGTCCGAGGTGGCGGGCTGGACCAAAACCTTTTTCTCATCCGTCCCGCGCCAGCAAATCGTTATGTCGCTGCTGACTTCCACCGAGGCTACCAGACGGCAGGCCTCCCTGGATTACAACGAGTACCTTGGCCGCGCCGGGGACACTGGCGGTATCACCTACTGGGGATCGGTCATCGCAACCATGGGGCCCGGGGCCGGGGTAATTGGATTCACCTCGAGCGCCGAGGCATACAACAGGGCCAAGCTTCTTTACTGATTTAACCAGCTTCAACCAGCGCTCCCGGGCTCCCGCCCTTCCCGAGCACCCCCGCCCACCGGGCGGGGGTGTTTTTTTGACCTACACAGGTTCGAGCAGTATCTGACCTGGTCCCAATTGGCAGACCACTTCCGGCGCCAAAGAAACGCCCTCTGGCACACCGGGCAGATCTTTTCAGGGAAATCAGATTTTTTCCTTATCTTCATTGGTTTTCAGCCCCGCTGGAAATATTTAGTGCAGCTAGACTATTAATAGATAAATTTTTTCTTAAATCATGGAGTTGGAAATGAGTCGCATTCTGTCAAACCTAACCCTATCCTTCGCGACCCTATTTTCCCAAGGCTCAATTTTCACAAACCTTGGCTTTGCCGGAGAAGTTCCTTCCTCCACCAACGGCTCGGAGTGGCGGCAGTGGCGCGGCCCAAACCGCGATGCCAAAGCCTCACCCGGCACCACATGGCCATCTGATTTGAAAGAGTCCCACCTCACCAAGAAATGGCGTGTTGAGCTGGGGGATGGCTACCCAGGGCCCATCGTTAGCAAGGACCGCGTTTTCACCTCCGAGACGGTGAACAAGGCCGAAGAGGTGGTCAAGGCCTTCGATCGCTCCACCGGCAAGCCCGTATGGGAGGCCAAGTGGAAAGGTAGCCTGTCAGTTCCCTTTTTCGCGGCGCGGAACGGAAGCTGGATCCGTAGCACACCCGCCTTTGATGGCGAATCGCTTTATGTGGCAGGAATGAGGGATGTCCTGGTCTGCCTGGATGCCAATACCGGCAAGGAGCGCTGGAAAGTTGATTTCGTAGAAAAGTTTGGCACTCCCCTTCCCTCGTTCGGCTTTGTTTGCTCACCCCTGGTGGATGATCAGGCTGTCTATGTGCAGGCTGCTGCCGCCTTTGTGAAACTGAACAAAAAAACCGGTGAAATTGTTTGGCGCACCCTGCAGGATGCCGGCGGAATGAACGGTAGCGCCTTCAGTTCTCCGGTTCGGGGAAAGCTGGGAGGCAAAGACCAGATTGTCATCCAATCGCGCACACATTTGGCCGGGATTGACCCCGACACCGGAAAAGTATTGTGGAAGGAGGCGATCAATAGCTTCCGCGGCATGAACATCCTCACTCCCACCCTGAATGGCGAGACCGTCTTCACCTCCGCCTATGGAGGGAAGGCTCATCTATTCAAGGTGGAATCATCCCCAGAGGGATTAGGTGCAAAGGAAGTCTGGCAAGAAAACGGAGCCGAGGCCAACATGTCGAGCCCGGTGATCCATGAGGGCCACGCCTACCTCCACCTCAGAAACAAGCGGGTGGTGTGCGTCAACCTCTCCACGGGCAAGACCACCTGGACCTCGCCCAAGAGTTACGGGGAATACTGGTCCATGGTGGGCAACGGCGACAAGATTCTGGCGCTGGACAACCGAGGGATCCTTTTCCTGATGGAAGCCAACCCGAAGGAATTCAAAATCCTCGATGAGCGTAAAATCAGCGAGCAGGAAACCTGGGGCCATTTGGCTGTGGTTGGGAACGAATTGTTCATCCGGGAACAGAAGGGCCTTAGCGCCTGGGAATGGAAATAGGTTGGCGATCAGAATTTAGGCATTTTTCCCGAAAGCACTTCCTTTTCCCACTGCTCGAGCAGGGGCCAGCTTTTGGCGCATGTGCCAAAATCCGCCATACGAAGGTATCCTTCCAGCCTTTTGATGGTTTTGCGAAGGAGAGCTTCATCCTTCCTGAAAGCCGGCCCGTGGCTCGGCAGCAAGAACTCAGTATCGCTCGCCGAGATCCGCTCCAACGACCTGATGAATTTTTCAATGTCGGATCCGTGGTGGGCATCGATGGCCCCCACGCATCCGTCCTTGTAGATATTGTCCCCGCTGAAAAGAAGATTGCCCATTCGAAACGCGAGTTGCCCCACAGCGTGCCCGGGCGTGTGCCACACCTCGATTTTCTTGTCCCCGATCTCGAGGATCTCCCCCTCGCCTATCAAACGATCCACCTTGACCGGAGGCATTTCCAGGTCGATATCCTGGGCGTCAATCGACGCGAAGGTCGCGACACGATCGCCGACCTCCAAAAGCCGGGCGGAGTCACCATGCGCCAAAACCGGGACCTTCAACCTGGACTTGGCGCGGGCCAAGCCCTGGGCGTGGTCCGCATCGGCATGGGTGGCGATGATTCCGGCACATTTGGCCAAGGAGAAATCCATTTCCCGGATCAGATCGACAATCTCATCCACCGTATCCTCGTAACCGATGTCGATGAGGATGAAGGAATCACCCCCATCCACCAAGTACACATTGACCCCGAGCTTTCGTTCGGCCTGGTAGTTGAGCTCGATCACATCCGGAAACAAATATTTGCGGGCCTTCATGGTTTGCTCCAGTCCAGACGTCAACCCACTCCCAGCCGAATGCAAGCCTAATCAAACCGAAAAAAATCAGTCCCATGGGCCACAGGAAGCCAGGCCCTCGCGATAGGTCGGGAATTGGAAAATATTCCCACCCAACCAACCTGCCAGCAAGGAGGAATCCACCCTTCGGTTATTCCCCTCGTGGCGGCCCGCAGGGCTACCCTGCGGGCGGGACTGCCATACAGGCCCCGGCATTCCCATGCGCCTGGCCATTTCGGCATAGAAATCTCCCCGCCGAACCGGAAGCCGATCAACGACATTCACCCTGGGATGTATCACCTGGTTGGGTTGCAAGCCCGCCAGCCGGTCCAAGACCGCGACACCGTCATCCCGGTGGATCAGGTTGAGCCATCGTTCCGGGTCACCCTGAAATGGCTCCCCCTGCCGCAGGGCCCGGGACTTCATCAAACGGTTGGGGCCGTAAATGCCCCCAAAACGCAGGACACAGGCATGGGAGACACAATCTAGCAGGGCGCGCTCAGCATCCAGCACGGTCCGACCGGATTCATCCGACGGATTGGCAGGGGAAGCCTCATTCACCCAGGCCCCATCATCCTGGCCATAAACACTGGTGCTGCTGACATGGAGCCACTTGGCTGGCGGTTCAGCAAAAGCCCTCGCCACACGGACGAGGCCGTCCACATAAACATCCCGCATGGGGGATGACTGTGTGTGATCCATGCCCACCGCCGTGACCACCAAATCGGCACGGGGCAGCCGGCCCCCCTGGAGAACATCGAACAAGACCGGTTCCACCCCCAGCGCCTGGAGGGCAGCCACCCTTCCCGGCCCACCTCGTGTGGTGGCAAACACCCGGTGCCCGGCGGCGGCCCACCGGCCAGCCAAGGGCATACCCAGGTAGCCACATCCCACAATCAAACGGGATTCTGACATTTTCAAACCTTGTAGGGGCTGGCAGGACGGGATCAGACTTCAGCCATCAATTGCAGTTGAATCCTGCTTTTTGAATGCTCGTTTTCCAAAAACGGGCGATCCCTTTTCGTTTCGATGTGATCCCAGGGCAACACCTCGTCATGCCCTCGCTCCCGCTGGGAATAAAAGGCGGGGTCTATCCCGGAATCGCGCAGGGCCGACCACCAGAGGGACGGCTGGAAATTCTCCCGCCAACCGTCGAGACGGGCGCCCCTGGACCACGCGAGTCGCACCGCCCTGCCAACCCGGCGGTCGCCCCGTGTGAGCACACCCTCCAGCATGCTGGTTTCCACATCGTGCTGGTTGATCTCCACCCTGGGAGTCCGCAAACGGGCCAGCATGTATTTGCGTACTCCGGCAAAATAATCCCTTTCTTGCATGGCGGACCATTGGTACGGGGTGTGGGGCTTGGGGACAAAATTGGAGACACTCGCCACCACTGGGCGATAGCCACCGGTTTCAGCCCGGGAAATCTCACCGATCTTTCGCGCCATCTCGACGATCCCGTCCAGGTCCGAACGGCGCTCCCCGGGCAACCCACAGAGAAAATACAGCTTCACCTTGCGCCAGCCGTTCCGGAAAGCCTGCCGGCACCCCTCGTACAAATCGTCGTTCTTGATTTTTTTGCGAATCTGTTCCCGCATGTCGTCCCGGGCGACCTCGGGCGCCAGCGTGAGCCCACCCTTGCGCACCCCACGCACCAGGGCGGGAAGGGTGCGCAACTGGCTGTTCACCCTCAGGCTCGGGAAGCTGACATTGACCCCCAAGGGACCAAAAATGGCAGCCATACGGCCCACCAATTCCTCGAAATAGGGGTAGTCACTGGAGGAGAGGCTGAGGAGACTGATCTCATCACAACCGGTGTTGCGGTAAGCCTCGAGCGCTGCATTCACGATGGTGTCGACCGAACGCACCCGCACGGGCCGCTTGATCACGGTGGACTGGCAAAAACGGCACTGCCAGGGGCAACCCCGCATGATTTCAAGCGCCACCCGGTCATGGGGAGTGCGCACGAACGGGACGATCGGCCTGGTGGGCAGCGGGATATCATCGAAATCCCGCGTGATACGGCATGCATGGATTCTGGCCGGCACATCGGACCGGGTGCGATTCAGCGCGGCCAGGGTGCCGTCCTGGTTGTAGGAGGGCTCGTAAAAGGCAGGCGCGTACGCCCAACTCACCTGGGACACCAACCGCGCGACCGCCTCCTCGCGGGTCAGGGTGCCAGCTCGCTTCAGACGCATCCATTCCTCAACCAGCCACGGGAGGCTTTCTTCCCCGTCACCGATGACGAAAACATCGACAAAATCCGCCATCACCTCCGGGTTTTGGGCACCGGGTCCCCCGGCGATCACCAGGGGATGATCCCAAGTGCGTTCCTCGCGGGTGAGCGGAATTCCACCCAGACTGAGCATCGTCAGGATGTTGGTGTAGAGCACCTCGTACTGCAGGCTGAAACCGACAATGTCAAATTCCACCAGCGGGGTGAAGGTTTCCAGCGAGTAAAGCGGGAAACGCTGTTCCACCAGCACCCCCTCAAAATCCACCCAGGGCGTGAAGGCCCGCTCACAGGCCCAACGGGGATCGTTGTTCAAAATGGTGTAGAGGACCTGAAGACCGTGGTGGCTCTGGCCGATCGCGTAGGTGTCGGGAAACGCCAGGCAAATCCGCCCCTCCACCTGGCCGGGATCCTTGATGACACTGTTCACCTCTCCACCCAGGTACTGGGCGGGCGTGGAAACCTGGTGCAAATGCTGGCGAACCCTTTTTTTCAGGGTTTCTCCACGCATACGAATCCCTCCCCATTAGCGACGGAAATGGCGGCTGCCAATCTGTTCAGTTTAACAGGTCCACCCGGATCCACTGCGTTATACTGGCGGGATGGTTGGCGCCCCCGCCAGGCGAGACATGTGTCAGTCTTTTCCTTGAGGCTCCCATGAACAAGGCTTCCCTCCTGGTCACCTCGGATTTGAGTCCGGGGGCCTCCTCCGAAAACGCCTTGGCCCACCTCGCGGACCAGATGGCCGAGCGCAATCCCGCCGCGGTGGTGATTGCCGGGAACCTTGGGGAGACCCTTCGTGAACTGGAATCGGTTCTGGACCTGTTCAAGAAAAAGCTGGGGTGCCCCCTTGCCTTCCTGCCTGGCAACCAGGATTTGTTTTTCCAGGAAGACCTGACCAGCCAAAATCTGTGGACCCACGCCTTGCGGAAAAAAGTAGAGTCGCTTGGAGTGCGTTACCTTCAGACTTCGACGCTGGAAGTCGGGAGCACCGTGATTTCGGGTTCCATCGGCTGGTATGACTATTCCTCGGCCATTCCCGAGCTGGGCCGCACCCAGGAATATTGGATCCAATCCAAACTGGAACATAACGTCCCCGATGCCCTGCGGATCGATTGGGAATGGTCGGATCTGGAATTCGCCACCCTGGTGAGCCGCTCCCTTTCTGCCACACTCGACTCGTTGGAGAGCGATCCCAAGACCAGGGAAGTGGTTGTGGTGACACATTTTCCAGTTTTTGAATGGCAACTATCACCCGTTTTCACCGGCCTGGGAAAAGACAGCTACCCAAGGGTCCTGCGGGCCTATCAGGGCAATCTGAACCTCGGGCTGGAAATATTGCAAAGGTCCAAGGTTCGTCATGTGGTCAGTGGGCATGTGGGGATCGACGGTTACCGATCGGTGCCCAAACCGGACGGAACCCTGGTGAAGAGCTTTCTGACAGGCTCGTCCCCGTCCGCACCTTCCTTTGTTGAAGTCCCGCTTTAATAAAATATCCCAGATACCCTATTTAATCCAGACATCCAAGCTGGTATCCTGCAAGGAACCTTATTCGAAGGCTCCGACAGGGACAAACCATGCCACGGTTTTTCAGCGCGCATTTTCTGGTGCCCGGCCTCCTGTTTTTGGCCAACGGTTTGAGCTTTGGTTTCCAGGAACCAGCCAAAAAAGAACCACCCAAACCTGCCCAGGGGAAAAAGGCCCAACCAGAATCGGCGCCGGTCCTGGAAAAAGAAAAAACCATCACCCCTACGAAGGAAACCAAACCCGAAACAGGCCCGAAGGAACCAACCAAAACGGATAGTCCTGCCCGGCTTCCCGACTGGTCCGGGTCGATCCATGCGCGGAACCTAGGGCCCGCCCTGATGGGCGGGCGCATCACCAGCCTGGCGGTTGTGGAAAATGATCCATCGACCTGGTGGGTAGCGACGGCTTCAGGCGGGTTGCTCAAGACGACCAACCATGGAAATTCATTCACCCACCAATTCGACCGCGAGACAACGGTTTCGGTGGGGGATGTGGCGGTGGCACCCTCCAACCCTGCGATCGTCTGGGTTGGCACAGGA
>JAFMJU010000204.1 GCA_017853285.1 Gemmataceae bacterium | reverse complement strand
GTTGCGACCGGCTTGCGGCTTGGCAAATCAGTAATGCTGGAGGCCGGTACCGGTACGGGGAAAACATTTGCTTACCTGGTTCCGGCCCTGCTTTACCTTCAGGATCATCCAGGTCATCGAGTGGTTGTTTCCACCCATACCATCGGCCTGCAGGAGCAGGTCTTCGCAAAGGATGTTCCCTTCCTCATAGGGTTGCTCGGGTCCCCGGTGAAAGCGGCTTTGCTGAAGGGCAGGTCCAACTATCTATCCCGTAGAAGGTTGCGCAACGCGATTCACCAAGTTGAGAAATCCGCCCTTGGGTTTGATGAGATTTGGCAGGATTTGCAGAGGTTGGATGGTTGGCAGCGGGAAAGGATGGACGGAACACGCTCGGAATTGGGATTCCGGGTATTCCAGGAAGTATGGGAGATGGCCAAGAGTGATGCCAACCAATGCCTTGGGAGGAAATGCCCCACCTACGAACGATGCATGTTCCAACGGGTGCGTCGGCAATCTGAAATGGCCGGTTTGTTGGTGGTGAACCATGCCCTGTTTTTGTCCGACCTGAATTTGAGGATGCAAGGTGGATCCTGCATCCCCGATTACAACGCGGTCATTTTGGACGAAGGTCATACGTTTGAGGAGGTGGCAAGCGACCAGCTAGGCTTGCGGGTTTCTTTTGCGGCGATCCGGTCGTTTTTGGCCCGCTTGTATCGCGAAACCAAAAATGGACCCATGGGATTGCTGGCAACGGAGGTGAACCAGGCTTTCAGGGATAGCCACCACCGGACTTGGTTGTTCCTCGAACCTTTTGCAGGGGTGATTCGGGAAATAGGCCGGACTCGATCCGATAGGGCCGGGTCAAGGCCTGTGCGGGTAACAAGTCCCTTGCCAGGTCTTCGGTTGGAACTGGCGGACTCCTTGGATTCGCTGGCTACAGCGTTGGATAGCCTGGGCGCTGGGCGGGATGAACCGGATTTGGTCAATGAACTAGGTGGGTGCGCAAGGCAGGCAAGGGCTTTTTCAAGCCATTTGAAGTTGTGGGCCTCCCAATCCCTGCCGGCCACGGTCTATTGGATGGACCCGACCCGTGACAGGGGGCAGGTTTCCTGGGATTTGCTGGCAACGCCTGTGGAGGTTGGGGAAATCCTTTCCAGACATCTGTTTGGTAGGGAAATCCCCGTGGTGGTAACCAGCGCGACCTTGGGCACGGGCGGGCGCGACCCTTTCTACCATGCCCGAAGGCGAATCGGTTTCCCGGATCCACCCGCCGGATTGGAAACGCGTTGCGAAAGCCCGTTTGATTATTCCCGGCAGGTGGATCTCCACCTCCACCAGATGATGCCTGACCCAAGCAAGGATCCCGCCGGTTTCTTGCAGGCTTGCGTGGACAAGCTGAGGGATTATCTGGGCCGGACCAGGGGCCATGCCTTCGTCCTTTGCACCAGCCGGGATTTTCTGGAAAAAATCAGCTTGGGAATGCGGCATTATTGCGAAGAAAACGGGATGCCCATGTTTTGCCAGGGGGCGGGGGAAAGCAACTCCGCCCTTCTGGCCGGATTCAAGCAAACACCCAACGCGGTGCTCTTCGGATTGGACACATTTTGGCAAGGGGTGGATGTCCCCGGAGAGGCCCTGTCCAATGTGATTATCACTCGCTTGCCTTTCGCGGTGCCGGATCGGCCCCTGATAGAGGCCCGATTGGAGGCGGTGACTCGTGGTGGCGGTAATCCCTTTGTGGATTACCAGATCCCGCAGGCGATTCTAAAGCTACGCCAAGGATTTGGCAGGTTGATTCGCCATTCAGGTGACCGGGGGTTGGTCGTTGTTCTCGATCCCCGGGTCGTCACCAAGAATTACGGCGGGAAGTTTTTGGCCAGCCTTCCAAAGTGTCGCACTTGGATTGATGATCGGCCTGTTGATTTGTCCGAAATCCTGGGCTTCCCGGAACGGTGAGTTCGGTCTCTTGTTGGTTGATTTGGAACAGCCCCCTGGTGCGGTCCACCAATGACACGATAGTTCCGGTTCGGCGGGCCAATAATCCATCGGATGAGGAAAGGACCAATTCCACGGGTTGGTTGGGGGGGAGATTTCCTAGCCACCAACGCTTCGGAGGGTATTGCGCTTGGGGCGTTTTTGATGGAAGGAACTCCCAGAACAATCCAGCCCGGGAAAAACCACGGATAAAGCCAGTTTCCCTATGAAAATGAGCCCAAGGGCAACCTTGGGATGAAAGGGTTTCAAGCCAGACAATTTCGGGTGGTTTGTTTTTGGGGGTTGGTTGGTCAAGGATGACAAATTCAAGGGACGGAGCCACCATGCGCAAATGTGACATTTCATAAAAGAGACTTGGAATGCCAAGATCTGATTGATGGCCGGAAAACCCGACGATTCCCGTGTATTGTTTTTTTCTGAGAAGCGTCTCAAGCGAGGTTGATCCGCCCGAATTTTCCCGGTCTTCCGCGGTCAGTTCGCTTAGAAAGTCGAACCTCCCAAAAACCGGTAAGTATTTTGGCCCTCTGTCGTGGGAACCATTTGTCGCAAGCGGTAAACGGTTGTTTGTATTGTCTATGACGAGGACAGGCCGGGAGATATTGAACCTCCAGGGTTTTCTTGATTTCTTCGCCAACCTGCGTGCTTCTCTCACCAGCCTTGGCAGTTCATGGGTTTCGGGTGAGTCCAACTTTAGCCAGTCCGGAACATCCCAATAATTAGCCGGCGCGGATGAGGTTTTTGAACTATCGGAGATTGGTACTTGACGCTGGTAGTCGTCGATTGTCCTCAATCGTTTGGCATCGAATGACAAACGGTTTTTGTTCGCCCTCAAAATGGCCAAAAGATTTTGAAATTGTAAGCGCTGGGCCCAAATCGCATCTTGCCACGAAAAAACAATGCCATTGGCCAAGGGCTTGGACAAAAGCCCGATACTGGAAAAAGACCGGGCAAAACGCGGTAGGAATGGTGGTTTCACGGCCGGGTGGGATTTGTTGGGGGTTGGTTAGATGTTTTTTTATATCGCTAGGTTAAACGCCCGGAAAACTGCCAATGGGCCGAAATCTCAGTGAGATCGCGGCCCATTGACGGTTATTCCGATTTTGACAAGTGGTAAAGGTTTAAACCAGGGTGGAGAGGGCCTTGCCATCGGCGATGGCTAACGGCCTGCCGATGTTGTCACGAACCTGCGTGGTTGGGTCTACCCCAAGGCCCTTGAAAACGGTCGCGAAAAGGTCGCCAATGGAACAAGGCTTATCCTTCACGTCCATCCCGTCCTCACTTGTGGAACCGTGGATTTGACCGCCTTTGATAGCTCCACCACCCACCACCACCGACCAGCACCTCGCCCAGTGGTCGCGACCTCCATTTTGATTGATTCTGGGAGTGCGGCCAAATTCACCCATCCAAAGTACAACGGTGTTTTTGATCAAACCCCGCTCGTCCAGTTCCTTCATGAAATTGCCCATGCCTTTGTCAAGTCTTGGGCCGTTACCGGTCCTGATGGTGTTGAAAATGCCAGCGTGGTTGTCCCACCCGCCCAGGTCGATTTCCACGCAGGTCACACCCGCTTCCAGGAGTTTGCGGGCCAGAAGGCAGCCCATTCCAAAGCCGTTGTTCCTTCCCCCGTAGGCGTCCACCACCGAGGTGGGTTCCTTTGAAATATCAAACACATTGCGGAGGGGCGAAATGGTCAGGTCGAAGGCCTTTTTGTAGATCGAGGCGTGGGCCTGTGCCGAGCTGCCGGCATTTTCTCGTTCTTCCGCCTTGCCAAGGTGCGGGAAATTGGCTTGTGCAAACGGGTCTTCCACCGTGTAAAACAAGCGCTGGCGTCGGCGAACACGTTCGTCCATATCGCCTGGGTTTCCCGCCAAGCTGGCTGGTGGCTTGATGTTTGCCGGTGGTTGGCCGGCGTTTTGTACGGTGAATGGCGCGTACATCATGCCAAGAAAGCCCGGGCCGATTCTTTGAGCTGTCCCACCAACCCCGATGAAGCCCGGCAGTGGCAGTTCCTTGGGGGTCAATTGGGAGGAGGCTAGTGAGCCCAGGGCAGGGTACTGGACCACCGGATTGGGGACCCGGCCCGTGTTCATCAGGCTGGTTCCCCGCTCATGGCTGCCTTCGTTGGTGACGAGGGAACGGATGATGGAAAGATTTTTGAAATTCTGGGCGATGGTCGGTAGGACTTCGCTGATCTCAATGCCGGATGCATTCGTTTTGATCGGCTTGAATTCGCCCCCCGTCTGGGCTCCCGGTTTCAGATCCCAAAGGTCCATGTGGGACGGGCCGCCACCCATCCAAAAGATCACAAGGCTTTTACCTTGTTTCTTCAAATTTTCCTCGGCGGCCTTGAGACTGCGAATGAACCCGATGCTGGGCCCTGCCAAAGCGGAGGCCCCGGCTACATGTTGCATGAAATGCCTGCGGTTCATGTTCATGGCCAACAACCCCCTTAGAAAACGAAAGCAAAAGCTTATACCTGCCCTGGATAATGAAAAGTGCCGCGTTTTGCTCCAAAGTGATCCAATGAATTCTAAGTCATGAACCTCAAACAGGTTTAAATTAATCAAGTACTTAACATATGGATGCTTCTGCTAAGTCAAAAGTTCCAAGATTCCCAGGACTTAATATTATAGAAAAATATAGCATATTGCAATTCAAATGAGGGAGATGGTGGGAATGGAATGGGACTTAGTCCGGCAGAAGGTTTTGCTGGAGGATGCTGTCGTTAATTTAAATTGTGGATCATTCGGCCCAACGTGGCGATCTGCGTTTCTACACGCCGCCAATTTGAGGTCCGTGTTGGCTTCGGCCCCCATGGATTTTTTTCTAAGGTTGGTTCCGGGTGAATTGGAGCGCGCGCGCAGGAGCCTGGCTGATTGGGTGAATCATCCTTGGCGGAGGCTTTTTTTTACCTCGAATGTGTCGGTGGCCATTAATCTGGTGGCCAAATCCTTGCTAACCTCAGGCTTTCGCGGGGCTGTTTTGCTGACAGACCTCGAATACGGTTGCATGCGCTGGTGCTGGGAGTCTTTGTGTGCCATTTCTGGCGCTGAACTACGGGTGGTGGAATTGCCTAAGTTTCCCAAAGATTCTGAGGAAATCATTGATGCTTTCAGGGAAAAAATGACCTCCTCGGTGAAAATAGTTTTTTTCAGCCACATTATTTCTGCAACGGGCATGATCCTGCCTGCCCGGGAAATTTGTTCCTTGGCCAGAAATAGGGGAATCGTATCCGTGGTCGACGGGGCCCATGGCCCGGGTTTTTTGCCGTTGGATATCGCATCTATCGGTGCCAATGCCTACTGCGCCAATTTGCACAAATGGCTTGGAGTTCCGGCTGGAAGTGCCATGGTGGCCTTTGATGAGGGCCTCATGGATCGCCTGGATCCCCTTGTGGTTAGCTGGGGCTACCGGGGCTATTGCAACCAACCGGCCGGTTGGGACAGTAGGCCTTTGGACTCCCCGGATGAATGGGGGGGGACACCGAGGTTGAGGCGGTTGGAGTTTCAAGGGACACAGGACGTCTGCCAATGGCTTTCCACTGAGGCGACCCTCCAGGAATGGGATTCAATTGGCCCTGACAATGTTTTTAGTCGCCAGCGCAAATTATCCGACTATTCCCGCCAAGAAATGGCTGGCAAGGGATGGAAGGCTTGGACCCCAGAAAGCCCGGAAATGCATGGGGCGATGACAGCCTGGGAATTGCCTCGGACATGGAACCTGGATTTGGTCAGGAATTGGTTGCGTCAAAAGTACCGTTTGGAAGTGGGCCTGAATCGGCTACCGACCGGCGAACTTCTTTTGAGAATCAGCAATCACTTTTTCACAACGCAATCCGAGATTGATGTCTTGATACGGGCGCTTTCCGCCCCAAGGGCGGGCCTCGAGGCAGAAATGTGGGAATTCCAATGATTTGCAACCCCCAAAGGATCAAAGAGGCCTTGGACCTTCGTGCCCCGTTGCTCTCCATCTGGAAGGCTGGTGTTTCGGCCGTTTCTCCCGCGAAATTAGTCGCCGCGGAGATCCGGGAAAACCGGGATCTCCGTGAACAAATCGCCAGGGCGCGGAGGGTGATTCTGCTGGGGGCGGGGAAAGCGTCCCGTGAGATGGTCGAAGGAGCCTTGGATGCCTTGCCATCTGGCAAGGAGACACGCGGTTGGATCCATGTGATCGAGGGCTTGGAAACCGAATTGGGGCGGGGAATCTCTCTCGTCCCAGTGCGGCCAAAATCCGAGAATTTCCCGACCGAACGCGGGTTGATCGCCTCCCGGAAAATGATGGAGATGGCTTCTTGTGCAGGGAAGGAGGATCTGGGTTTGGTACTCCTGAGTGGAGGGGCTTCGGCAATGATGCCTCTTCCCGCCGGGGGGATCGAACTGGGTGACAAGCAGACGGTCACCAAGCTGCTCCATTCCTGTGGCGCCACAATCACGGAAATGAATGCGGTTCGAAAACAATTGTCTACTATCAAGGGGGGTGGTTTGGCCAAGGCTTGGTCCGGCGACAAAACCCGGGAATCAATTTGGACCTTGGCGATTTCGGATGTGGTTGGAGATGACCCGGATGTTATTGGATCCGGTCCGACGGTTTTCAATCCTGGAACTGCCAAGGATGCCTTGGATTGTCTGAAGCGGTATGGGTTGGTGGATCAGGTGCCGCGGAGTGTGATCCTCCACCTTTTGGGCAAGGAAAAGGACCACAAGGAGGACTCCAAGGCATACCCCTGGTCCAAATTTGTTTTGGTGGGTGACAACCGCAAGGCCGTTCGCGCTGCCATGGATGCCGCTCGGGAAATGGGGTGGAAAACCCTTGATTTGGGAAGCAGATGGGAAATGGATACGGCTTCCCTTGCCGACATGGTGGTAGGGTTGGTTCGTAATGTGGTGCAAAACGGCGTGGGGGAAGGACCGCCCTTGTGCATCCTGATGGGCGGGGAGACCCATATGAAGCTTGGAAGTCGCCCCGGGTTGGGGGGGCGAAACCAGCACCTGGCATTATTGATCGCCAAAGAGATGACAAAACCTTGGATGGCGGGTGCCAACTGGTTGTTCGGCGGAACCGATGGCGAGGATGGCCCAACCGAGTCTGCTGGCGGGTTTGCGGATTTGGCAGCCTGGCACGAATTGGCGGCACAAAAGGTTGACATTGGTGCGGCTTCAGCCAGCTTTTCAAGCCATGAGGCATTGAAAAAGGGCGGTGCCCTTTTGACAACCGGGCCCACCGGGACAAATGTGGCCGATTTGTGGGTGGGTTTGGTGCGTTCCTGCTGA
>JAFMJU010000203.1 GCA_017853285.1 Gemmataceae bacterium | reverse complement strand
CCCGAGGTCTTCAATCAAAACGGGCTGGGATTGGAATCCTGGGGGGTCGAGAAACCATCCGGTTCCAAATCGTCCTACCGCCGGGCGGCATTGGCCAATTGGTTGACCGACACTTCCCGCGGGGCCGGCCATCTGGTCGCCCGGGTGGCTGTCAACCGCTTGTGGCAACACCACTTTGGTCGGGGCATCGTCGCCACTCCCAGCGATTTTGGGTACACGGGTGCCAAGCCCTCTCATCCCGAACTTCTGGATTGGCTTGCGGGAGACCTGGTTTCCGGGGGTTGGCGCCTGAAACGATTGCATAAGGTGATCATGTCCAGCGCCACCTACATGCAGTCAGCACAGGCAGACAAGGAGCGGTTGGCCAAGGATCCTGAAAATCAGTGGTTGTGGCGCCGGGTCCCCACCCGGCTTGAGGCTGAACCAATCCGCGATTCCTTGTTGGCGGTATCCGGCCAGTTGGATCTTCGGGAGTTCGGGCCCGGTTCCATGGACCAGAACATGAAACGCCGCAGTGTCTATTTTTTCATCAAAAGAAGCGGCCTTATTCCCATGATGATGTTGTTCGACTGGCCTGAACATCTCGTCAGTATCGGCCAGCGGTCCAACACCACCGTGGCCCCCCAAGCTCTGGCCTTTTTGAACGGGCCCCAGGTCAGATCGTACGCCCTTGCCTTTGCCGATCGGTTGGGGCCCGAGGCGGAGTGGAAGGGGACAATCGACAAGGCGTTCCGGGTCGCGCTAGGCCGGGGGCCATCCCCGGAGGAGGAGCGACTCGCCGAGGATTTTCTCGTCCGGCAGGCTGCCGACAAGGGGATGTCCAAGGATGCCCGCAGGATGGCGCTGGCCGACCTGTGCCAGACCATCTTTTCCATGAATGAATTCGTTTTTGTGGAGTGAGCCATGTATCACCAACTTCCGGTCCAGACAGTGGACAGGCGCGATTGGCTCACCCGGGCGGGATGTGGATTCGGGGCCTTGGGCCTGCTCGGACTTTTGGGGCAGGAAGGGCTCCTTGGTCAGGCTCATGCCGCAGATACCACTGGAATCAGCGGGCGGACGGTGGACCCTTTGGCCCCCAAAAATCCGCATTTCACCGCCAAGGCGAAAAGGGTGATTTGGATTTTTGTCAACGGTGGTCCCAGTCATGTGGACACATGGGATTACAAGGCAGGCCTGACGAAATGGAACGGCAAGTCCATCAAGGAATTTGATTCCGGGTTCAAGGACACCACCGGCTTTTTCAAGAATGCCGTGGGCAACTTGATGCAGTCCCCTTTCGCGTTCACCAAGCGTGGCCAGAGCGGAAAGATGGTTTCCTCCATCTTTCCCCACCTGGGTGAGCATGTCGACAAGATGAGCTTTATCCATTCCTGTTTCACCGAGTCCAACAACCATTCGCCCGCCTTGTTCGCGGTCAACACCGGAATGGCCCGCATGGGTTTTCCGTGCGTCGGCTCCTGGGTCACCTATGGTTTGGGTAGCCAGGGGGCGGATTTGCCGGCATTCGTGGTCATGAGTGACCCCAAAGGCCGCGGCCTCCCGAAGGGGCATGCCGCCAACTGGAGCGCCGGTTTTTTGCCTGGTGTTTACCAGGGCACCCACCTCAAGCCCGCCGGTGAGCCGATCGATAACCTCAAAAGGCCCGGTGATGTGGATGTCACCACCCAGCGCCGCCAGTTGGACCTGTCCAGCAAGCTGAATCGACTCCACTTGTCGGGCCGCGAAGCCGAGTCCGATCTGGCTGCCCGAATTGAGAGTTTTGAACTGGCCTTCCGCATGCAGACCGCGGCGCCTCAGGTGATGGATATCGACAACGAGCCGGAGTCCACCCGGAAGATGTACGGCGTCGGAGATCCAAAGTGTGATCATTTCGCCCGGCAGTGCCTCTTGGCCCGGCGTTTGGTGGAACGCGGCGTTCGTTTCGTCCAGATCTATTCGGGTGGCATGGAAAACCAGAGGAGCTGGGACGGTCACAACGACATCCAGGGTAACCACGCCCAGTTTGCCGGGGAAACCGACCAGCCGGTTGCCGCGCTTCTTGCTGATCTGGCCCGTAACGGCATGCTCGAAGACACCTTGGTGATCTGGTGCGGTGAATTCGGTCGATTGCCTATCGCCCAAATTTCCGAAAAGCCGGGGCGGGATCACAACCCCCATTGCTTCACCGCCTGGATGGCCGGTGGTGGGGTGAAGGGCGGGTATTCCCACGGCGAATCCGATGAGGTGGGCTACAAGGCTGCCCAGGACCGCGTCCACCTGAACGACCTCCACGCCACCATCCTGCATCTGCTTGGCCTGGACCACACCCGGTTGACCTACCGCTACAACGGGCGTGATTTCCGCCTAACCGATGTGGCTGGGGAGGTGATCAAGCCGATTTTGGCTTGACCAATTTCAAACGGGCCAGACCCACGGCCCTTGGGTGATTTTGGCCCAATCAAAAGCACCGATTAGGTTGGCAAGCAACCTTGGCTCTCTATTGGGATTAATTCCCCAAAGCAGGGCTAGTTTTCCAAGCACCTTTTCTGGTGGCTCACCCATTTTCCGCAACTGGGCAAGGCTTAGGGACCCCGCCCGCTTGGCAAGCCGTCGGCCCTCGGTGTCCACAACCAGGGGCACATGGAAATAAGCCGGTATCCGAAGGCCAAGCAATCGCATCAGGGTGATTTGCCGGGGTGTGGAGTCTAAAAGATCTTCCCCGCGTACCACCTCGGTCACATCCTGAAAGGCGTCATCCACCACGACCGCCAATTGATAGGAGGGGCCGCCGGACTGGTTTCCTTTGGCTGCCCGCCAGACAATAAAGTCGCCTTCCTTATCGGCAATGGTGCCGTTCACCGCCCCTTGGAGCCCGTCCTGAAAGCCGGGCCATCCCTCTCTGGGTTGCCGCAGTCGCCAGCAGAACGGGCTTCCACGGGCTTCCAATCCAATGGCCTCCCTGGAGGAGCGGGCCGAACAGGTGCCCGGATAACGGCGCTGCAGGCCTGCCGCACTATCGCTCGCTTGGGGGGCGCTGGCGGCCCGCTCAATATCCGCCCTGGAGCAGGTGCATGGATAAACCGCTTCCTGCGCCTTCAAGCTTTCCAGGGCTTCCCGGTGGGCGTTCAACCGCCCGGTCTGAATCAGGGGGGCGTTGTCCCAATCGATTCCAAGCCAGGTCAAATCCTCTTCGATTTGTCCATGCAGTGTGGGTTTACAACGAGAATCATCAATATCCTCCAGCCTGAGGTGGATGGTTCCCCGCTTCGACCGGGCGCTCAGCCATGCCAGTGCAAAGGAGCTGGCGTGCCCGGGGTGCAACAAACCGGTGGGTGAAGGGGCAAGCCTACCGACAGTCTGGCACCCACCATTCACGGTTTTTTTTCCATGGTTGGATTGGGGAGTGGATTGGGCTCGTGCAGCGCCTTCAGGATGGCTTTCATCAAGGGGCTTGAGGTTTGCCCCGCCTTCAGAAGGGTGGTCACATGGGTGCCTGTTAACTCGATGTTGGTGACTGGCACCTCGCATTTTTTCAGTTCGCCGGCAAATGATTCACATTCCGATTTGCCGCAGGTGGGCAGGTCCCCGTTGGCGTAAACAAGGATGAATGGCGGAAGCCCTTTCCTGACCAGATCTACCGGGGATGGGTTGAGGCCGAAACTGTCCGTCGGAAAAACAGGGGGCAGGAAACCTTTGCGTACCTTGAAAACACCCGAAAGCGGAATCACACACTTGATCCGCTTCGGATCAATCCCTGCCTCCTTTTGCAGATCGGCATTGCAGGCAACCAGACTGACCAGGTGCCCACCCGCGGAATGGCCGCACAGGACCACCCGCTCCAAATCCCCGCCGTATTCCGCGATATGGGCGCATGTCCATTGGAACGCGCGGGCCACATCCCGGGCGTGTTCAGGGTGTTTCACCTCAGGAGTGAGCCGGTAATTGATCACCACGGTTCCCACGCCTTGCTTGGCGAATGCCTTGCCCAGGCCGGCGTAAAGTCCCAAAAAATCCTTGTCGCCGTGGACCCAAGCGCCCCCATGGACAAAGAACAGGACCGGAAAGCAAGTTTTGCCGGAAGGCAGGTACAGGTCCAACCGGTGCTTCACCGGGTGGGCTTTGTCCCCCTCCACATAGGCCAGGTTGCGAATGATCCGAACCTCTCCCGATGACGCCGCCTCCTCTCCGCCAGGTGGATTTGCCTGACCCACTACTGCCATCAGGACAACCATCAAGCTTTGGATATGCATGGCGAAATTTCCGCAATGATTTTACCTAAACCCATTCTAGTGTTTTGGTTGCGTCGATGGTCGTGGGGTTGTGCCGGTTTGTTTTATTTGTGTGGAAACCGGTTGATAGGCCTTTACAAGCTTGTTCCCCTGAAGTTATCAGCCCGCAGGGTCTATCCGCCATTTTTTCATGGGGGGCAAGATGGTGTGGCATCCGGGGAAATGGCCGCCAGTTCTTTGCGGGGGTTTGATCGCCCTCGTAGCAGGCTGCACTTCACCCGGACAACCAGGCCCTGTCGCCACTGGGGAAAGCCCTTCCAAATTCGTCTCACGCATGTTGCAGGAAAAACCACCGGATTCCAACGAGCAAGCGCAGGAATTTGCCAAGGATGGCCAAAAATTGGTCCATGAGGGAAAATGGCGGGAGGCTTTGGAGACCTATAACGCTGCCATCAAGGTCGATTCCTCCAACCCGGAATGGTGGTACCAGGCCGGCCGGTGCCAGGAAAAAGTAGGTCGCCTTGATTTGGCGGAACAGTCCTACCGAACCGCGCTCAACCTGCGAGCCGACCATTCGCCCTCTCGACACGCCCTGGTCATGCTGATGGCTAATTCCGGCCATCGGGACGAGGCGTCCAGAATGGTTCAAGGCTGGTTGGCCGGCAATCCACGCTCCTCAGCGGCATACGCCGAGGACGGATGGTTGTACCTTCAGAGTGGCGATTTACCCAAGGCGCAGGCCCGTCTGCAGCAAGCCTTGGCGGCCGATCCCAATGAACCCCTCGCGTTGGTGCAGTTGGGTGAGGTCTATGAGAAAATGAACCGGCCCGACCGGGCCTTGGTCCTCTACGAGAGGGCCTTGGTGGTTCGGCCCGACCAACCTCCGGTCAAGGAAAAGGTCCAACGCCTGAAAGCCCAAGGGGTCGGCCCTCCCAAGCCGGATTGATATGCTTTACCACCTTTTGACCCAGGCCTTGGAATGGGACGCTTCGGGGGAATTCCGCCCTCCCACGCTCCAAACGGAGGGCTTTGTCCACCTGTCCTTTGCCCATCAGGTGGCGTGGGTTGCCAATCAGTTCCTGAATTCGGTCCCACAACTGTGGGTGGCGGAAATCGAGCCTTCCCGTTTGGCCGGGGAGGTGCGGGTGGAAGACCCGGGAATCGGCGAGGCATTCCCTCATCTATACGGGCCAATTCAACAGCAAGCTGTGAGAAGGATTTTTTCCTTGAGCCGGTCTGGTTCGGGGGACTGGGTTTTCGATCCTTCCGCCTGATAAATGGCGGTCAATAACGGGCCATTCCGTCGCCGGTGCCCAGCCCCACGGCTTTGAGCGCCTCTGTCGCCCCATCCCCGAGAAAACGCAGATCGCTGGCCACCGCCACAAATTTCCATCCATCGGTTAGCAGCTTGACCGCCTCATGGTGATTCATGGCGTGGAATCCCGGGGCGACTTTTTGGCGCTGGCAGGCTGCCAGAATTTCCGAGTGAGCCTTGGCGGTCGCTTCAGCGGTGGGTGGGGAACCATCCTTGCCTCGCATGCTGGCCGCGAGGTCATTGGGGCCCACGAAAATCGCGTCGATCCCCGGCACGCCGAAAATCGCGTCGGCGTTGTGCACCGCGTCGATATGCTCGCATTGCAGCACCACCAGAATCTCGTCATCCGCCTTGCGGAAATAATCCGCCGGCTTGGCCTGAAAGTGCATGGCGTGCAGGCTACCTCCCACCGACCGGTTGCCAATGGGCGGGTATTTGCAGGCGGCGACCGCCTGCCTGGCTTCCTCCACACTGTTGACCATCGGGACCACCACGCCAAAGGCCCCGATATCCAGTGCCCGTTTGATATGGTCGTGCCGGTTGCTGGGCACCCGGATGAGGGGGACGCACCCTTGGTCGGCGATCAGCCCGCACAAATGTGCCGCGGTTTCCCAAGATGTGCCCGTGTGCTCCAAATCCAGGGTAAGCCAGTTCCAACCCGCGCCGGCAAGCATTCGGGTGCCCATCGGATTACACATGGATAGCCAGGTTCCCAAGGCGGGTTTACCGGCCCGCAGCAGGGCTTTGGTGGAATTCTGGCGCATGGAAAGGCTCCCTGTGGGACCGCGACGAGGTAATAGAAGATTGTTGTATCACCCGGGCCGATTCTGGGGTGGTTGAAAAATCCCCTCGGGTTTTTCCTGGCCAGATTCGAAGGGCTCCAGATCCCTTTCAGACCATCCAAAATGGTGGGCCAGTTCATGGATGACGGTCATCCACACCTCGTGCCTCAAGTCATCCAAGGAATCGGTCGCATCCAGAAGGGGGCCGCTGAAAATCCGGATCCGCTTGGGTGATTCACCGGGTGGCCCCTCGTGCTGGAGGCCTGAAGCGGCAAAAAGTGGTTCGTACAAGCCGAAAAGTGTTTCACCGGCTGCAATCTCTTCACCTGAAAAACCAGCCTCCACCAGTGTCTGGTGATCCGGTTCCTCCTCCACATCCACCACCAGATTGGCCAGCCGTTCGCGGATGGTGGCAGGCAAACGAGCCAGTACCGAATAAACCTCTTTTTCAAACCACGCGCTGGAGGGGGCGGATTCCATGGAGGTTTGCCTGAAAGGGATAATTCAGCCATTAGCGTGTGGGGCAAGCTGCCAACAGGTATAAAACAGAAATCCTCCCGAGGCAATCAATATGGGTGTCCAGATGGATCCGAATCCCGGAGAGTTGGAATGGGCCACCCGGCAGGTTCGGCGTCTCAGTGATGCGCTTGCCGCGGTTGTCTTGGGTCAAGAACGGGCGATTGAAAATCTCCTCTCCACGCTGCTGGGTGCGGGCCATGCCCTGCTGGTGGGAGTTCCCGGGGTCGCCAAAACGCTCCTCTGCAAATCCCTGGCTGGTCGTCTTGACCTGACTTTCAGCCGGATACAGTTCACGCCGGATTTGCTTCCAGCCGACATCACCGGGGCTGAGGTGTTCGATCCCGCCCGTATGGAGTGGCGGGTTTCGAGGGGGCCACTGTTCGCCAATTTGGTCCTGGCGGATGAGATCAACCGGGCTCCCGCCAAGGT
>JAFMJU010000202.1 GCA_017853285.1 Gemmataceae bacterium | reverse complement strand
GAAAACCAAATCCAAGGAGCGCGGCACCTACGCCATCATGGCGGATGGCAAGGTCCGCTTCCTTTCAGCAACCATTCCCCCTGCCACCTTCATGGCCCTTTGCACCATGGCCGGTGGGGAATCGGTAGGCAACATCGACGAGATCGCGCCGGCCATCGGGCCGGGTGGCGAGCTGGTCAGCGCCGCGGCGACACCCAAGCCAGCCCCCATGGCGGGCAAGGAAACCGCTCCCAAGCCAGCCCCCATCACGGTCGCCCCGTCCGTGAATCCTGGCCGCTACAAGGTCTCCACCGAGGTCCGCCGCCAAGGCGCTGCCCCGCAGAAAAAGGAAGGCGAATGGCTGGTTCAGAAAGTGGGCCCGTTCCTGGCCATCCGCGACGCGACCGGTGGCAAAGACAGAAAAACCACCACCGACCTGTTGCTGAACCTGACCGGCGGCAAGCTCGAGATCATCGAGTCCTCCCGCAACCCCGGTGAGGATATCTCCAAGCAGGCATTGGTCGCCGAAGGCGCGGGTTTCAAATACACCGCTACCCTGAAACAGGCCGAAAACGGCATCCCCGTCAATGTGGACGAAACCGCGATCATCACCCGGGTTGGCGATGCGCCGGCAGCCGCCACACCAGCCAAGATCTTCCTCACCAAGGATCTCTACTCCTGCGAGAAGATCGACAACCTACCCACCCTCCCCGAAGGCATCACCGCCGAGCAAGTGGCCTCTGCCACCAAGATGCAGGTTCTTGCGATGGACCGCGGCGTGGCTTTGGTCGCGGTGCAGGTCGGAAACACCAGCGATGCGATGGGCAAACCCCGGGTCTTCCACCTCTTGGCGTTGGGCAAGGGCGAAGACGAGGCGGTTTTGCACCAGTTCGGTGCCGCTGGACTGCCGCCTTTCACGGCCAAGCAAACCGAGCCGGGCAAGCTCGATCTGACCACGCCCCAAGGTGTCTTCACTTTCGCCAAGCCCGTCCCCCCTCCCCCGCCGGAAGGTGAGCAACCTCCCGAGGGTGACAAGAAGCCCGAAGGCGACAAAAAGCCCGAGGGAGAGCCCAAACCCGATGACAAAAAACCTGCCGAGGCCAAACCGGCAGACCAGAAACCGGGCGAGAAGAAACCCGGCTAGGTCAAGTCTTGCCCTGACCTTCAGGTCGGGTTGACCGGAACCTTCCATTCCGCCTATGGGAAGCCCCTTGGTTATGTCCAAGGGGCTTTTTTCATGCCCCAAGGGATTTCGGCCCGGCCCCTTACCTCCAGAAGTTATTGCCTCGCAAAGGATTGCGTCATGAAGCCCAAGCTAACACCCAGCCGGCTTTTGATGTTGCTGCCCGCCTGCGCCCTGCTGGGTTCGGCGGCTTTTGCCCAGCCGCCTGCCCCGCCAGCAACTGCCCCGGCCCCTTTGGTCATACCCCAGGGCGCCGCTCCTTCCACGGCTGCCGCCATCCCTTCCCAGCCGGACCCGTTGCTGCGCAAGGATTCCCCGCGCCGCCTGCTCGAAACTTTCTACTTTTGCATCGAGGGGCTCGACTACAAGCCTGAGCTGATCCAGGAGGCGGTCAACTGCCTGGACACCCGTTTGTTTTCCGAAAACATCACCACTCTGGACCTTGCCGCTGTCCATCTCGGTGAAATCCTCAACCACTTCGGGGTGGCGCTGGTTGCCGCCCCCGAGGTTGCCGCCCAGGAAGAGATTGTCATCGTTCAGGAGGAGGGATTCCGCATCGCCCTCCAGAGGGGCCAGGACGGGCAGTGGAAATTCAGCGGCGAAACGGTCAAGAAGGTGCCCGAGATGCGCAGGGCGCTCAAAGCCAAGGCGCGTGCCGAGGGGGCGGGCGAAAAGCAATTCCTCGAGGCATTCCGCAGCCCCGAGGCCACATTCAGGAACTTCCGGCAGGCTGTCGCCCGCGGGGAGTTCGGCGCCGCCGCCGCCTGCCTCGACAACTCCGGCCACAGCCCCCAAATGTGGGATATCAAGGGCCCGTTGTATGCCAGGGATCTCGCGTTTGTGGTGCAGCGGCTGGGGTTCATCTACTGCGCCGAATTGCCCGGGGAATCCAGCGGCACTTCTTACTGCTGGCGCGTGATTCCTGGCGGCCAAGTCTCACTTGAGCGGGTGGCGTTGCCCGATGGCAAGCTCGCCTGGAAGGTCAGCCGCGCCACCCTCGAGGGGCTGCCCAAACTGGTCAACTACTTCCGGCTCAACCAGACCGAACCCGACCCGCGCTGGAAACGCCTCGGCCTCGCGCTCGATTCCACGGTGCTGAAGGAGATTGGCGCCAAGGCCGAGAAGGAATCCAAGCGAACCGGCAAGTCTGTCATGGCCCCGGTCGCTGTGTCGGGTAATCTCGATCCCGTGGTGGGGCGCCAAACTCCCCGCGCCGCGGTTGTCACCTTCCTGAAGTTGTGTGAGGAATTAAGGGTCCGACCCGAGGTGCGAGAGAACCTGCACGCCTCCATGGATCTGGCACCCCTCGAGGAACAGTTGGGCCGCAAGATGCCCGGAACCCAGGCGGCCCTGATGATCGAGGCCATCCTGCGCTCCATCGACTTCAACATCAACATCCTGTCCGACATCCCCAACGATGAACCCCAGACACTCCGGGGCGCCCCGGACCTGGCCCTCACGCTAAGGCGCATGAAGGACAACTCGTGGCGGTTCGACCAGGACACCCTGCTCCGCCTGCGCGACATGTACAACCGCCTCACCCCCTCCCAGCGAAACGCCCGCGACCGCCTGCACGATTTCCTGTCGGCGCGTGAAACCTACGGCACCTTCTCCTGGGCCCTCTTCAAGGGCGACATCGACAAGGCAGTCGAGGCGCTCGACATGTCCGAAATCCCGGCCGCCGCGCGGTCCTCGCTGGGGCCCCGCCTCGCCTGGAAGCTCCGTTATGTGCTGGATCGCAATAAATATATCCTGCCCCAGGAGGTGCCCGGACAGGCGGATGGCCGCAGGTGGCTGGTGTTCCGCACCTCGACGGGCGACATGATCCAGGTGGGCAAGCGCGACAACGACCCGCACAAGGATCGCTGGCTGTTCACCCCGGAAACCCTCAAAAGCATCGAGGATCTTTTCCCGGCAGCCATCAACGAGCCCCCCGTGCCCGAGGTTGCCGATTCCTTCTGGTTCCGCGAGGGACCAGAATTCTGGGAATGCCCCTCCGTCTGGATGCACCTGCGGATCCCGCCCGGCCTGCGCAAGAAGCACCTGGGCCTGCACGACTGGCAATGGCTCGGCCTCGGCCTCGGCCTGGTGGTCAGTTGGCTGGTCGGCTTGGTGGTGTCGGTCGCCGTCCGCCTGACCATCCGGCCCTTCTTCCTTGGCGCCCAGGGCCCCGGCGCTGAAACCATGCTCGCCGTCCGCACCCGGCCCATCCAGTGGCTTGCCGCCTACGGCCTCATGCTGCTGTTCATGGATTCGCTCGACCTGCCCCTGCCCTTCATGAAATCGTTTCTCCCGGTGACCCTCACCTGCTGGCTGCTGCTGGCCTTCTGGGCCGGGCACAACCTCATCGACCTGGGCCTGGAAATCTACAACAACCGTCCCGGCAAGACCGAGCGCGCCAGCCTGCGCGACCTGATGGCTCCCACGGTCACCCTGGTTTTGAAGACATTGCTTGTCTTCTTCTTCGGGTACTGGCTCATCAGCCTGCTGGGCAACCCGGACCTGCTCACCCAGATCCTGGCAGGCATGGGTATCGTCGGCCTCGCGGTCTCGCTCGCCGCCCAGGATGCCATCAAGCACTTCTTCGGCACACTCCTGCTGATCAGCGAGGGGCCGTTCAAGATCGGCGATCGCATCATCATCGACAAGTACAAGGGTGTGGTCGAGGTGGTGGGTTTCCGTTCCACCCGCATCCGCACCGACAAGGGAACCATGCTGGTGCTCCCCAACAGCGTGCTGGCCGGCGGCTCGGTGGAAAACCTGGGCCGCCGCAACCGGAACTACGCCCGGCTAATGATCCCCGTCCTCGAACTGCCCGACGATGTGACCCGCGAGATCCTCACCCAACGGGTGCAGTCCATCTGCCGCGACATGATGCCCGCCATGAAGTCACTCGCCAAGGTCGACATGATCCAGGCGGAAGGCGGCAAGCCGCCCTGCATGCGGGTGCGTTCCTGGTTGCCTGGTTGGGGCGGCATCCAGGCGGAAAATGCGAAGGCGGAATTGCAGGAAAAGGTGGCCGCCGTCGCCGTGGAACTGGGCCTGGTGCCGCTCGTGGACATCGCCCCCTGGCCATCCGGGGCGTCCGGGGCGTCCTCCTTCGCAAACGCCGCCTGAATCGCCGGCTAAACGCTTGGATTATCAGGGAGCCAATCGCTCCCGGATCCACCGGCCGCCTCGCAGGCTGAACCGGATGCGGTCGTGCAGGCGGCTGGGCCTGCCCTGCCAGAATTCAAACTCCACCGGTTCCAGCCGGTAGCCGCCCCAGTGGGGCGGCCGCGGTGGTCCCTCCGGGTATTTTTCAGCCAGAGCGGCCACCAGGGCCTCCAGGGCTTCCCGGCTTCCGGTCACCTGGCTTTGCGGCGATGCGGCCGAACCCAGGCGGCTGTCCAACGGCCGCTTCGCGTGGTAATCGTCCGACTCCGCCGCGGAAACGCGGGTCACGGCACCCTCCACGCGGATTTGCCTCTCCACCTCGGGCCAGTAGAAGACTAGTGCGCCCCGGGGGTTGGCCTCAAGCTCCCTGCCCTTGCGGCTCTGGTAGTTGGTGAAGAAAACCAGACCTTTGGCATCGAAATTTCGCAGCAGCACGATGCGGGCCGAGGGCCTGCCATCGGCCGTGGCTGTGGCCAGCGTCATCGCATAAGGCTCGGGCTGTTCGCTGGCCAGGGCCTCACGCAGCCAGGCTTCAAACAGCGCCAGGGGATCCGCGCCAGCCTCATCCTCGCTCAGCCCGCGCGCGGCGTAATCCTTGCGGTGGCCAGTCAGGTCCAGCATGGGTCACTTCGCTCCGCTTGCGGGGGCCTTGGCCGGGCTCACCAGCGCAGTCAACTGGTTGGCGATGGTCGTGATCGCCGCCTCATCGGGGCCAGCCGGACCGAACACATGGCGGTGCGCCACCTTCCGTTCCTTGGCAAGCAGAACGGTCAGACCGGCGTCCGCCGCCAGCCTGTACGATGGAGGCCCGACCGTGTCCTCGAAATACCCGACGGCCATGGTCCGCAGCTTGTGCCGCCTGGCCCATTCAAGCGCCTTGGCGTCCACGCCGGTCCCCTCGGCTGCGAGGAATGTCACCCAGCCGCTGGGTTTGCCCTGCGGGTGGGCCAAAAGCACCTCGTCCAGCCGCGCGGCCAGCTTGCCCCCCTGGGGGGAAGTGTCCCGGGCAAACACGATGGCCATCACGCGGTCCTCCGCCTCGCACACGAAACAGTGCAACTGGCCACGCTTCTCGCCCTGGCTCACCACAAAGCTGTAGGGTCCCGGCCTTTCACCTGGGGCCAGGCCCGAATCAACCTGAAAAGCCGCCGAAAAGAGGGCGACGGCGAGGATATTTATGGTCATTACTCACCCCGGTAGTGTTTCCCCCCAGTTTACCAGACGGCACCCACCCTTGATAAACTGCACCTGCGAGGAATCCGGCCTGAAACGGGGACCAGTGTAATGGCAGAACCGGGCGAGAGGGAATTCGCCACCGAGGTGGTACGCAGGTTGACCGGCGCCGGGCATCAGGCCCTGTTCGCCGGTGGCTGCGTGCGCGACGAACTGCTCGGTCTCGAGCCGGACGACTACGATGTCGCCTCGTCCGCCACACCCGACCAGGTACGGGCCCTCTTCCGCCGCTCCATCGCCGTGGGC
This sequence comes from Gemmataceae bacterium, assembly GCA_017853285.1. Classification (GTDB taxonomy): domain Bacteria; phylum Planctomycetota; class Planctomycetia; order Gemmatales; family Gemmataceae; genus UBA6894. The sequence goes on along the minus strand of JAFMJU010000202.1, from coordinate 1,469 downwards.
GCCAGTTTCGGTGTCATCGAGGTGCTCGGCCCGCCCGGACTGAAGGGCCCGCTCAAGGTGCAGGTGGCCACCTTCCGGACCGATGGCGACTACGCCGACGGGCGACGGCCCCTCAGCGTCACCTTCGGTTCGGCCCGGGAAGACGCCCTGCGGCGTGATTTCACCATCAACGGCATGTTTCTCAACCCGCTCACCGGCGAGGTGCTCGACCATGTGGGCGGCCGCGACGACCTGCGCGCCGGCCTGCTGCGCGCGATCGGCGATCCCGAGAAGCGGTTCGAGGAGGACCGCCTCCGGCTGGCCAGGGCGGTGCGCATGGCGGCCCGGTTCGGCCTGGCGCTGGATCCCCAAACCTCCACGGCCATCAAGCGCCACGCCAGCGCCCTCACCGTGGTGAGCGCCGAGCGGGTTGCCGAAGAGCTGCGGAAAATGCTGCGCCATCCAAGCCGGTCGACGGCGGTCGCCATGCTCGAATCGCACGGCTTGCTGGAACAGGTGCTCCCCGAACTGGCGCGCCACGCCTCCCACCACCCCGACCACCTGCCCCTCGTGCTTCGCGTCCTGTCTCGGCTTCCCGCCTCGGTCGATTTTGAGTCCGCCATGGCCTGCGTCCTGACGGGCCAACCACCGGCCACGGCGGTCGCCGTCGCCAAACGCCTCAGGCTCTCCAACGACGAAAAGGACCGCGTCCTCTGGCTGCTGGAAAATGAGGAAGTCCTCGAACAGGCCGCCGGCCTGCCCAACCACCGCCTTTACCCGGTGCTGGCCCACCCCTGGGCGGAAGATCTGTTCACCTGCTCGGGCGCGCGCGTGGGGGCGATGGCCAAGTCCGCCTCCGGCCTCGAGGCCGCCGCAAGCGTGCTCGGGTCCAGGAGCGGCGCCGAACTCGACCCGCCCCCGCTGGTCGATGGAGCCGACCTGCAGTCCATCGGCATCCGGCCCGGCCCCGCAATGGGCCGTGTCCTGCGGAAAATTCGCGAAGAACAATTGGACGGGCTTTTGTCGGAAAAAAGCCAGGCCCTGGACCGCGCGGCGGCGCTGGCCGGCGCGGGTTGATCAGTCGGCGACCACCCTTGCCTCCTCCAGCCTGAACAGGTAATCCTCCGGGTTGTCCCGGTTGACCCGCAGCCGGCCCCGCAGGCGGACCGGCTCCCTGGAGGGCGTCAGGTTCTCCCCGTCCGCCATCCGCAAGTCCAGCAAGCCGGGAAGCCCCGGCATGTCGCAGTGCCAGCAACCGTAGGGAAGCTCCACCAGCACCACTGGCCCGTCTGGCGGCTCATCACCCAAAAAATGGGTAGTACCGGAGATCTCTATAAGTTTTCCATCTGTTTTTTCCAGCAATCGGCCATGGCGCGGCATGCCGCCCCGGTGACGGCTCTGGCCCAGCACCGCCCAAGGCAGGGGCTGCACCCCGTCGCGCTCCGGCGGTAGCACCACCTCGGTCTCCCGGGGGGCGAACGGCGCGTCGG
>JAFMJU010000201.1 GCA_017853285.1 Gemmataceae bacterium | reverse complement strand
GAAGGGGGGCTTGTTGCGGGGCTCGCCCCGCTGGCCCTCGATGGAATTGAAGAGGGCGGTTTCCTCGCCACAGATGTAGGCGCCCGCGCCGCGGCGGATCTCGATGTGGAAGCTTTTGCCACTGCCCAGGATGTTGTCGCCCAGCAGATTGGCGCCGGTCGCCTGGTCGATGGCTTGCTGCATGCGGCGGATCGCCAGCGGGTATTCGCCACGGATGTAGAGGAATCCCTTTTGGGCTCCCACCGCCAGGCCGGCGATGGTCATGCCCTCGACGAGGGCGAACGGATCTCCCTCCATCACCACCCGGTCCTTGAAGGTTCCCGGTTCGGATTCGTCGGCGTTGCAGACGACATAGCGGACCGGGTCGGTCGCCCGGGCGACAGCGTCCCACTTGCGGCCGGTGGGGAACGCGGCGCCGCCGCGGCCAACGATGCCGGAGGTGGTGACCTCGGCGATGGTTTTTTCGGAGCCTAGTTCGAGGGCATGCTTGAGACCCGCGAAACCGCCGGTGGCTTGGTAATCGGCCAGGCTAGTTGGGTTGGATTTGCCCACCCGGGCCAAAAGGCCCAAATCCGCCGAGGGTTGGGCGCACTGGGGCACGGCGCTCTGTAGCCAGTCGATTCCCGCATCGGGGAAGCTGTCGGCTTTCAAGGCGGCGGCCACCGATTCTGCTGAGGCGTGACCGACCGCGCAGCCTTGGGCGGGCTTGCCAGCGCGCAACACCAGGGCCGCGGGAGCCCGTTCGCACAGCCCCAGGCAGGGGCTTGGGTGTACCTCCACCGTTTTCGATCCAGTGTGTTCCTGCTTCAATTGATTCAGCAAATCCAAGCCGCCCCGATGGCGGCAGGCGATGTCGTCGCAAACATGGACATGGATGGGGGCACCGCCCTGGTGGGTGAACAGGTGGTAGAAGGTGGCCACGCCGTGGACATCGGCGGGGGGCACGGTGAGGCGGTTGGCGAGATAGGCCAAGGCCCCGGGGGGCAGCCAGCCGAAGCGGTCCTGCACGCCATGCAGGGCGGGGAGCAGGAGGTGGCGCTGAGCCCGGGCCTCGTTGCCGCCGAGGAGGGTGATGCGGCCTTCCTTGCCGAGGTCGCGCTTGCCGCCGGACCAGGCGGAAACGGGTGGGCCCAACACCGCATCCACCGCGTCGCGTTCAGCGGCGGTGGGCTCAGGGCCGTTCACCTTGATATCCATGCAGCGATTCCTGTCAGGCCGGGGTGGGCGAGGCCAGCTTTTCCACGCGGATGGAGCAGGCCTTGAATTCGGCGGTGCCCGAGCGCGGGTCGGTGGCGTCGATGGTGAGGATGTTGGTGTTGACCGAATCCTGGAAGTGGAAGGTCATGAAGGCCAGGCCGGGGCGCAGGCTGTGGGTGAGGCGCGCCGGGGCCTCGATGGAGCCGCGCGCGGAGACCACCCTCACCACCTCGCCATCGGAGATACCGAGCTTGCGGGCATCCTCTGGGCAGAGGTCGATCGTCTCGCCGCGGCGCAGCGGGGATTCGAAACCCTCGGTCTGCACTCCCGTGTTGTAGTCGTCGAGGCGACGGCCGGTGGTGAGGCGCAAGGGGAACTCTGCCGTGAGCGGTTCCACGGGCGGGGAATGGTGGACGACCTGGAAGGCGACGGGGGGCCCCTTCAGGGGTTCCTCCCACAGCCGGCTGTGCAGGAACATCTCGCCGGGGTGGGCCTCGTCGTAGCAGGGCCACTGCAGGCCGTTTTCCTGTTCCAGGCGCTGGTAGCTCATGCCAGTGTGGACCGGGCTGAGTGACCGCAGCTCGTTCCAGACCTTTTCCGCGCTGTACTCGCCCCAGTCGTGGCCCATCACGCGGGCCAGGTCGAACAGGATCTGACCATCATCCCTTGCCAGGCCTGGTGGGTTCACCGCCTTGCGCACACGCTGGACCCGGCGCTCGCTGTTGGTGAAGGTGCCGTCGCTTTCACACCAGCCGGCGGCGGCGGGCAGGACCACATGGGCCAGCTCGGCGGTGGGGGTGAGGGTGAGGTCCTGCACGGCCAGGAACTGGAGGTTGCGCAGGGCGTGCTCAGCGTGGTGGCGATCCGCCTCGGATTGCAGCGGGTTTTCGCCCAGGATCAACAGGGCCGTCAGTTCACCGGTGCCCATGGCGTTGAGCATGCCGGTGAGATTCCATCCGCGTTTGGGGGGTAGATTGGTGTTCCAGGCTTTCTCGAACTTCAGGCGGTTGGCCTCTACTTCCACATGCTGGAAGCCGGGGAAGCGGTCGGGCAGGGCGCCCATGTCGCCGCCACCATGCACATTGTTCTGGCCCCGCAGCGGGTTGAGGCCGCTGGCATAGCGGCCGACATGGCCGGTGAGCAGGGACAGGTTGATCAGCGAGGAGACATTGTCGACGCCATTGTGGTGCTCGGTGATGCCGAGGGTCCAGCAGATCATCGCGGTTTTGGCGGTGGCGTAGGCCTTGGCCATGTTGTGGATGATCTGACCTGGCACGCCGCTCAGGCGTTCAGCCTCGGCCAGTGTGAAGGGTTCGACCGATTCCCGGTACGCCTCGAAGCCGGTGGTGGCGTGACGGATGAATTTCTCATGGAGCCAGCCTTGGGCGATGATCTCGCGGCCCATGGCGTTGGCGACGACGATATCAGTGCCGACATCGAGGCCAACCCAGGTGTCCGCCCAGCGGGCCGAACTGGTGCGGCGCGGGTCGATCGCGAACAGGCGGGCGCCGTTGTGCACGCCCTTCAGCAGGTGATGGAAGAAGATCGGGTGCGTCTCGCGGGCGTTGGAGCCCCACAGGAGGATGACCTCGGTCTCCTCGATCTCGCTGTAGCTGTTGGTGCCACCACCCATCCCGAAAACTGTCGCCAGACCGACGACGCTCGGGGCGTGTCAGGTTCGGTTGCAACTGTCGATGTTGTTGCTGCCCATCACCTGCCGGCAGAACTTCTGGGCCACGAAGTTCATCTCGTTGGTGCTTTTGGAGCAACTGAAGATGCCGAAGGCCTTGTCGCCGTGGAGGGCCCGGTTGTCTTTCAGGGCGGTGGCGATGCGATGGAGCGCCTCGTCCCAAGAGGCTTGGCGGAGGGTGGAACCCTCGCGGATCAGGGGATGGGTGAGGCGCGGGCGACCGGGGCGTGGTTTCTTGCTGATCATGGCTCACCTGCTGGGGCGGGTTTGCGGGAATGGGTCGATGCCCATTCCAAACCGGGTTTTCCTTGATTCTAATCGGTCAAACGGGCCGGTCCAAACAGCGAATGTGGCCGCTGACCCTGCTGGAAAATCGTCACAAGTCTTGATTGGGCGATAGGATGGGGCCAAAGCCTTGTTGTGGCGAACCAGGTGAATGGATGGACAAGGAAACGAACTTGCAGGAGGAACACCCGGGATTGGACCGGCGACAGGTCCAACGGATCCGGGACGGCGCGCCTTGCGGACCCGCCGAAGGGGACGGGGTGGCGGTGGAAGCACCCCTGGAAATCCGCCTGCATGGCCGCCCCGCAGCGGTGCTGATGCGGACACCCGGAGGCGAGCTGGAAGACAGGGAACTTGTGACGGGTTTTCTGTTCTGCGAGGGGGTGATCGACGCCGCTCGGGAAATTTTGGCGGTGGAGCGGGTGGAGGATGCGCCCCAGGACGGCATGGGCGGAACCGTGGTGGATGTGCGGCTGGAGGCGCCATCGCGGGGCCGAGGCATTGAGCGTTTTTTTTACAGCACCTCGAGTTGCGGAGCGTGCGGCAAGCGATCGATTGAATCGCTCTCGGTGAAAGCCACCCGTGGGACTTCGGACTGGAGTGTCAGCCCGGAGCGGATCACCGACATGATGTCACAGGCCCGGATGGGGCAGAGGCTTTTCGCGCAAACGGGCGGGGTGCACGCGTCGGGACTGTTTTCACTGGACAGGGGCCTTGTGCTGCTGCGGGAGGATGTGGGCCGGCACAACGCGCTCGACAAGGTGATAGGCGCCGGTCTGTTGCGGGGTGTTATGCCGCTGGGGGAGCACCTGTTGGCGATCTCCGGACGCGTGGGCTATGAAATCATCCAGAAGGCGTCCGTCGCGGGCATTCCATTCATCGCCGCCGTGGGGGCGCCCACCAGCCTGGCGGTGGATCTGGCAATGGAGCATGGGATCACACTGGTTGGATTCGCCAAAGGCGGCAGCATGAATGTGTACAGCCACCCGGGGCGGGTGGGGATTTGAACATTCGATCACAGATATAATGTTAGAGTTGAGCGGATATTTGACTGTGGAATGTGGGTGGTAGTGCCGTGGACAGGGCTTCGGTTTTAGCGCTATTGACCGACAAAAAGCCAGAATTGGTTGTCCAATTCGGGGTGAAGGATTTGGCTTTGTTCGGATCATACAGCCGTGAGGAGCATTCGCACGGCAGCGACATTGATATCCTGGTCGCCTTTGACCATCCACCGGAGGCTAGCCGGTTTTTCGGCCTGCAATTTTACCTGGAGGATTTGTTGGGAAAGCCCGTGGATTTGGTCACTAAAACCGCCTTGAGAAGTGAACTACGCCCTTTCATTGAACGCGAGGCGATTCATGTCTGACAAAGGCAGGCGCGCATGGCGTTTCTATGTGGAGGACATGGTTCGTTTTTCCAGAAGGGTGATTGAATACACCCAGGGCCTCACCCAAAAAGCGTTTGAGGAAAACTCCCTGGTTCGCGATGCCACACTCAGGAATCTGGAGCTGATTGGTGAGGCGGCGACGCGGATTCCTGACAAAGTCAGGTTGGAAAATACAGAAATACCTTGGCGGCAAATAGTTGCCACCAGAAACCAGTTGATCCATGGTTATCTGGGTTTGGACGAGGCCACCCTGTGGAGCCTAGTGCAGAAGGAGGTTCCGAATCTCCTGCCTTTGCTGTTGAATCTGTTGGCCAAAAATCCGGACGATGCCTGACCGGACTTTTTGGTGAAGCACATTATTTCGCGGCCCCTGTTACCTTGCGGATGTAATCCACCTCCGCCTGGCGGTAGGGTTTGCCGTTGGTGCGCAGGATGTCGTGGAACCAGACGGGCGGCTCGGTTTTGTAGGGCTTCTGCCACGAGTCCCATGGGTAGTTGGTTTGGGATTTGCCCTCGATGAAGCCCCAATTGTAGGCTCCCACTCCTTGTTCCTTCATGTAGCCCAGCATGGGGTCGAAGGTGCTGCCCTGCGGCCGGGCCATATATTCTGTGCAGAGGATCGGGCGGTTGTAGCGGCGCAGGTTCTCCACGCACTTGCGGGAACGATCGAGCGGATCGTAGCTGTGGTAAGAAATCACATCGGACTGGTCGATCTGCACACGCTCGGTGGGGGACAGCTTGCCATCCTCGGGCCACTGGCCGATCCACACGCCCGAGGTGATCGGCTGGGAGGGGTCGGATTCCCGCGCCCAGCGCATGGCCTGGGTGAGCAGTTCCAGGGTGCGCTCCACCTTGCGCGCTGGCTCCTGCTTGAGCCAGTTCTTGCCGTAGCTGTTGTCGTTTTGGTTGTCGGGCTCGTTCCAGACATCCCAGCCGTCCACGCGGGGGTCGTTCTTGAAACGGCCGATCACGCCGCGGGTGTATTTCTCCAGCACCGCGTGGCGCTTGGGGTCAACGAGGTCGCGCGCGCCGGGGGACTGTACCCAGCCCGAGTTGTGAACGCCGGGTTTGGGATCGCGCTGCTTGCCCAGCACGGGGTTGGGATCCCAGCAGCTGTCGAACAGGACGAACAAGACGCCAATCTTGTGTTTGGCGGCGATGGACAGGAACTTGTCCACCCGCTCGAGAAAGCCCGCGGGGTCTTGCTCGTGGGGCAGGTGGTGCAGGAAGACCCGCATGCTGTTGAAGCCCAGGTCGCGCGCCCAGCCGAGTTCGCGGTCGATGGTGGCGGGATCGAAAGTTTCGGCCTGCCACATTTCCAGTTGGTTGATGGCATTGTTGGGCAGGTAGTTGGCGCCGGACACCCAGCCGCGGTTCTTCCACCATTCCTGGGCTTTTTCCGGCGTCCAGCGATCGCGAGCCGGGGACAGGGTTGTAGCCAGAAGGGTCAAGCCACAAGCAAGCAGTAAATGACGCATGGGTGGGCCTTGGCGGGAGGTGGCGGGAAGCGGAAAGGGCCGGCCCAGAAAGGGCCGGCCCGTGAAGGTTGGGTTTGGATCAGGCGCTGATCACTTGCCGGAGATGTCGTAGCAGAACAGAAGGTCCTGATCGCGCAGATAGAGCTTGCCGTTGGCGATGACCGGGTGGGTCCAGAACTTGCCGCTGGGGCGGCGCAGTTTGGTTTCGCCGGTGATCTTGAAACGGCCCAGCTCCTTGTATTCCTTGGGGCTGGCTTCCACCACCACCAGTGTGCCGGAATCCTCGCCGTAGCAGAACAGGGCGCCGTCGGCGTAAGTGACCGAGCCCTTTTCAGGGGCCTTGTTGCCTCGGCTGGACCACTTCGTGGAGCCATCCTTCATGTCCTGGCAGATCCAGCCCTTGCCATCCCCGTGGCCATAGATGAATCCGTCCTTGAAAATCACGCCGCCATGGTGGTTGGCCAGATCCCGGTTGGAGAAGACCTTCTCGGCCTTTTGGCCGCCGGCGTCGCCGGTGATCTTGATCAGGTCGCAGCCGGCCCCGTAGCCGGAGGTGGCATAGACCATGTCCTTGCCGACGATGACGGGGGTGGGGATCACCGCCACGCGATAGCGGTCCTTGCAGTCATAGCTCCAGAGGAGCTTGCCGGTGTCGGCAGCCACGCCGACCACATTGCTGCCCGTCAAAACCACATACTGGTCCACGCCGGAGAGATTCGCCTTGACCACGCTGGAGTAGCCGGCTGCGTCCTTCAGGTCGGTGGAGCGCCAAATCACCTCGCCGTTTTTGCGGTTCAGGCACGCGAGGGTGCCCTTGTCGCCGCCGGGCACGCAGACAAGCTTGTCACCGTCCACCAGGGGGGACTCGCTGAAGCCCCAACCGCTCATCAGCTTGCCACCCAGGTCCTTCTCGTAATTCTTGGTCCAGACCTGGGAGCCGTCAGAGGATTTCAGGCAGTAGACATCGCCGCGGATGCCGAGAATGTAGAGGTGGCCGTCCTCGGTGACCGTGGGGTTGCCACGGGGACCGCCGCCCCAGTTGGAATCGGAGCCGTTGTCCTCGTATTCCTTGCCTACTTTCACCCGCCAGAGTTCCTTGCCGTTTGCCTCGTCGAGGCAAAACACCTCGTCGATATGCTTCTGGCCGGCGCCGCCACGGCGGCCCTTGCCCTTGGGCTCTTCCTTCTTTTCCTTGGGCTCCTCCTTTTGGGCCTCGATGGTGCCACCCACCAGGTAAACCTTGC
>JAFMJU010000200.1 GCA_017853285.1 Gemmataceae bacterium | reverse complement strand
TGTCCAGACGCTCGGGAGAACCCTCATACAACGCCCTCACCTCGGGGGTGGCCAGAATGGTATCCCGGTAGAGCTTGGCGTTGTTGTCCATGTTCCGCTCGGTCAACGGGTCGATGACCATCTTGTTGGCCTTGGCGATCTCGCGCCAGACGCGCTCCGTCTCTGCGATGGCCGGCGCCAGGACATTGCTTCCCTTGCCCAACACCAGGGCCTTGTTGGCAATCCAATCCCGCAGGACATAGCCGCCGCCGGGTCCCTGGGCCAGGGTGCTCCCGGACCTTGCCGGATCGTTGTCGCCCTCGTCGGCGTCGAACCAGCCTTCCTGCATCAACCTCTGCCCCATCTTTTCCTGCATCAGGCCGGGCTGGGTCCTGAAAATGATGGCGGCCATGTTCTTGGGTTTGCGCTGGGCCACGCGGTCCTCGATCGGACGGGTTGAGCCGGGAAATTCCCCGGCCTTGGGTAGCGGCTCCTGAGCGTACCGGTACCAGGCAAGCGCGGCGGCCCACGCGTCGAACTGGTCGTTCAGCCACTGTTCCGTCTTGGTGGCGTAGTACTGCACCGGTGCGGCGGGGTCGTATTCCTCATTCACCCCGGGGACACGGTCCGGCTTTCCGGGGACCGAGGGAAAGCGGGCCAGGAGGTTTGGATTCAGGGGAGGGAGGGTGTCCGGCGCGCGCCATCCATTGGGGCCGGGACGCCGGTAGGCCTCGGTGTCATACAGCGAGGGGATGGCTTGGCTGTCATCGAGGAAACGGATGAAGGCGTCGGCCGAATCACAAACAAACTGGGTTCGTCGGCGTGCCCGCCCGCGACCCTTTTCGGCGCGGACATTCAGGTATTCGGGCCGGGTGCCTTCCTTCAGGCGGCGCACCAGGGTGGGGTAGCGCAGGCAGAAAGCCTCCAATTCCCTCTCGGCGCGATCGAAGCGGGCCAGCAACTTCTCGCGGGCCGTTGCCGCAACCGCCGGGTCGATGGCGTCGCGCTGCTTTTGCAGCTTGTCCAGATCCGCCTGGGTTGTGGCGACGGGAAGTTCCAACACCTTGTCGCCCCGGGCGGCCCGCAAGCCGGCGAGCGCAGCGTCCACCGGGTTGGCCTTTCGATAATCCTCAAATCTGGTTTCAGGTATGAGGGTGCCATCGGCGACCACCACCCGGTCAGTCAGCAGCGGCAGGGAACCCATGGCGCCCCACAGGCCACCGGCGAGGGGCGGGACGGAGAACAGGCCCGTGTTGCCCTGCTCGGTTTTGTCCATCCAGGCGATGGATCGCTCCGTCGCCGACATGGCCATGTCCGCGGGGATCATTTGAGGAGCTTTTTCTTCCTCGGGCAGGTTCAGGATGGTGTCGATCTCGGCCTTGCGGGCCAGACGGAGCCTGAGCCGCCATTCTGCGAGTGGATCAGATTTCCGAATCTCGTCACGGGTTGATTGGAAGCGGTTCCAGCGCACCTCCGATCCCGGTTCCCCCGCCACACCCTTCTCATCAAATACCTGGAAACGCCTGGGCTCGCGTTCAGCCGGGGGCACGCAGGCCAACTGGAAGAGCGAACGCATGATGTTCGTCTCGTCGGACTGGTTGATCTTGTGCTGCTGGTATAGGCCCAGGTTGAAACGCAGGTCGGGGTTGAAACGGTTGCGGCGATCGCCCTCCGCGAGCATCTCGCAACCCCGGGAGAGGTAGTAGAGCTTTTCCCTGGGCCGATCCACCTCGGCGTAAACGTTATAAGCGAAATTCCAGCTCTGGAAGAGCCACGGGGTGATAAAGTGGGGCTGCAGCTTGGTGAGGGAGCGGACGACCAGCTCCACCTCGTTCCAGCGGTTCTTCTTCTGGAGCTCGGTCGCCTCGTACCACAGGTAGGCGACCGCCATGCCGCGCGATCCCGTCAGGGCCAGCTCGACGGCGCGGCCCGTTACCTCGACATTGCCGACATCCTGCTCGCGCAAGCCGTTCTTCTCGGCGTTGGGGTTCACGACAGAGTCGCGCCAGAGCCATGCGACCGTGAGCAGGACCCCCATGCCGACCAGGTATGCAATCTGCCGATTCATGCCACCGCTCCGATTGGATCCGGTTGTCCGATCCGTGTGTCTCTTTGCCGCCGGGCGACCCGGCCCCTTGTCATGTCGGTCCGGCCACCTCGCGCTCGCGCAGGGCGTGGTAACCCAGCAGCAGCCAAGGGAGTAAGTAGGCCACGGTCCGCAAGCCGTTGGCCGCCAGATCCGCGCCGCCGATGTTGAAGCCGTTGCTCACATATTCCGTGAAGGACAGCGACTGCACCTCAGGCAGGAAATTCAGGAGCCCGCCCAGGAACTCGCGCAGCACGCGGTCGGTGTTCATGATCACATTGTTCAGCGCCGTGTTTTCCAGTTGTTTTCCGGCCACCTCATTGGTGATCAGGCGGGAAAGATTCTCAAGCGGGCCGCCGCCTGAGACCCTGCCCAGGACCAGGGCCAAAAGGAAATCCTGGAATTGGCCGAGCATGAAGATGAAAAGGGCCACCAGCAGGCTGACCACCCCGGACAGGTAGGTGCTCAGCACAAGCGATAGCGTGGTGACCAGCAGGATGCGCAGCCAGAGCCCCATGGAGGCCTTGGTGAAGTTCCAGGAAAAGCGAAGCGTGTCGGCGCCACGGGCGGTGTCATCCTCGCGGAAATACAAGTCGTAGCGGGCCATGCCCACATATTGGGTGGCCTCCTTGCAGGTGACGGTGACGATCACCGGAGGCTTGTCCGCCGGCCCGGTTTGCGCGTTGGCGAACAATTCGCCAGGTATCTCCACGGAACCAGTGCTGTAGTCGTAGAAAGTGATGGAGGCGGCGGGCTGGAAGTAGCCGAATTTGCCGGCCAGCTCCTCCGGCTGCAGGGCCGGTTTGCCCTCGCGTTCGCGCGATTCGCGCTCGAGTCGCAGCTTTTCGGCGTCGTAATTGCGCGTGGTGAAAACGATGCCAATACCCACACCCTGGTTCTCGAAACCCTTGGTGGTGCGGTAGATGTCGAAGGTGAACTCGGCGGTCACCCGCTTGCGGGCGGCCAGTGACGATGGCAGGGAGGTGAAGTCCCAAATGGCCTTGGGCAGACCGCCACCCTGGGCAGCCGCTCCCGAGATGTAACCGCGGTAACCCCACTCGCGACCCACATTATCGCCTTCGCGTTCCGACCCGGTGTTCTCGTAATGCAGAAAACCGTAGACGGGCGAGCGGGCCTTGAGGCTTTCCTCGGCCGCCTCAGGGCTGACCCCGCGCAGGATGTACAACAACCCGGCCCCCGTCAGCACCGCCAGGATCAGTGTCAGCAGGGACATGTAACCCAGCAGGCGACCGAGCAGAATCTCCACCCGCTCCACCGGCTTGGTCACGATGAGGAACAAAGACTGGCTCTTGATGTCGGCGGGGATGCCGAACGCGGCCAGCAGGGCGCTCACCATGAGCAGGATGACCGTCATGGCCCAGAAAACGACGGTGACATAGGTGCGAATCTGGTCCGACGCCTTGGAGGGGATGAACCACGATCCGAACAGGAGGATGAGCAAAAGTCCGGTGAAGGCGTAAAGCACCCTTTTCCGGATGGCTTCCTTGAAGCTGAGCTTGGCGATGGCGAAAATCCGGCGAAAGCTCAGGCGGGGCAGGTTGACCAGAAAGGGCAGGGCCACCGCCAGGATGGATGTCAGCGAACTGAGTGCCATCAGGTTGTTCACCCAGTCGGGCCGGATGGTGGTGGCCAGGGCGGCGGGAGGCGTGGTTTCCGGGTCGTATCCTGGCCAAAGGGGGCGGGTGAACTGGACCAGGCAGAACAGGTCCAGCCCGATCATCGGAAGCGACATGAGGGCCAGAATCACAAACGCGGACCGGGTGCCGGAGCCCAGCTTGGATACCTGCCTCCAACCACGGAAAAGGAACCAGATGACCAGACACAGGCTTGTCACCGATCCCACCGTGAGCAGGTAATACTGCAACACCGGCCAGTTGAGCACGCTCGAAACGGTGAGCGGGTCCCGTTCCAGGGAAAGGGCCGCGAAAAACGGCTGGGACAGTGTTTGTGAAGGATCGAGCAAACCTGTAGCCATGCTTGTCGCCTTGAGAGAGGCCATCTGGTGTGGGACCAGCCGCGTTGTCAATTTTTGGTGGCGGCCGAAGTCGGTGTGGATTGTTCGCCGGGCAGGAAGCGGCGACCCGGGCGGGCCTTGCTCTCCTCCACGATGCGCAGGAAGTAATCTTCGAGCGTGGTGGTTGGGTTGCCCACGGTGTCGAGGGTGCCCCCGTGGCGATTGAGGACCTCGCGCAGGTCCTTCTCCAGTTCGGGCGTGAGCCGAACCTGGCTGGCCCGCATCTCCACCCGCATGGTGTCTTTCAGCAACTCGCTCACATGGCCGTAGCTTTGAAGGTCGCCCTCATGAAGGATTGCGATCCGGTCACAAATATCCTGCACATCCTCCAGCCGGTGGCTGCACATGATGACCGTTTTGCCCTCGTTGCGCAGGTCGCGGATGAGGTCCTTCATCCAGCGCGCGCCCAAGGGGTCGAGGCCCGAGGTGGGTTCGTCGAGGATCACCAGCTTCGGGTCATTGATGAGCGCCTGGGCCAGGCCGATGCGCTGGCGCATGCCCTTGGAATATTCGCGAAGTTGACGCTTCTTGTCCCGGCCGAGGCCCACCCGGTCGATTAGTTCCTGGGCGCGCTTCACGCGGACGGAAGCGGGAAGATCGAAAAGGCGCCCGTAGAAATCGAGAGTTTCCTCGGCGTTCAAGAAACGGTAGAGGTAAGACTCCTCGGGAAGGTAGCCGATCAACTCGTTCTTGCGGACATCGGTGGTGGATTTGCCCATCACCGTGGCCCGGCCCTCTGTTGGGAACAATAGGCCCAGGAGTAGCTTGATGGTTGTGGTCTTGCCGGAGCCGTTCGGGCCCAGCAAACCGAAGATCTCCCCCTGATTGACCTTGATGTCCAAGGCCCGGAGGGCCACTTTCTTTTTCCGTCCCCAGAAGTCGAGGAAGATCTTGGTCAGTTTTTGCGTTTCAACAACTGGCTCGGCCATGAATCCGCCTCGCGCGAAGTGCCATTCGGATTTCGAAGGGGAGTAGGGGGGACTAACCCGATTCCCGAAATACGGCCAAAACCGCCACCTTGTTCGCCAGGTCACCCGGGCGGGCCACATGCCACAGGGTGGGCAAAATGGAAGCGGTCAGGCCATAATCAGCATGATAGATGGCCCGGATAGGCAAGCAAGCATTCCGCAGGGCCAAAGGTGGGTATGCAACCCCATGGGGCTGTGAAGTTTGTGCGGAGTTAACGGTTGATCATATTGTTGCTGATTTTCTAATATATATTATAATATACAATTATATTTTTAATGTATTTTATTTTGTTCCCAATAGTTCTATGTTGGAGTTGTCGATTTTAGATGGTATGGTTTGACTGTTATTGATTGATTTTTGGGGTTTGAATGGAATCCCGGGGCCGACTTCCCGCCTTGCTGGTTGGTCCTCCTGATTTGGTCGTTTTGGATCAGTCCCTTCGGACTAATTGATGCAAAGACTTGTCGCATCGTTGTTGGTGCTCCTGCCTGCCTTCACTGAACCAGTGGCGGCCCGGGAGGGTTTGTCACCCGCAGTACCCACTTTTGAGCGGGATATTCAACCGATTTTGACCCGCCATGGGTGTAACGCGGGCCCATGCCATGGCAAGGCTCGGGGCCAAAATGGTTTCGCGTTATCTTTGTTCGCCTACGATCATGATTTTGACCACAATTCCCTGTTCGGGCAGGCCCGTGGCCGCAGGGTCAATCCGGAAGCTCCGGACGATTCCATCCTGCTGCGGAAAGCGGTGGCGTCCATGGCCCATGGAGGGGGGCGTAAGCTCACCACAGACCACCCGCATTACAAAGTTCTGAAGGCCTGGATCAGGGCGGGAGGGCCCCGCACCCCCAAGGAATCGCCATCCCTGGTGAAAATCTCGGTTTCTCCGGACCGCAGGTTGTTGGAGCCCCGGGCCACCCAGATTCTCGGAGTGGTGGCCCATTGGGCTGATGGAACGACCTCGGACGTGACTTCCCTGGCGCTTTTTTCCTCGAGTGAAAGCGCGATCGCGGCGGTGGATTCCCAAGGATTGGTGAAGGCCGGCCCCCTGCCAGGCGAGGCGGCCATCATGGCCCGTTTCATGGACCAGTTCGCGGTTTGCCCGATCCTGATTCCCCAACCCAAGGAAGGCGCAGGTTCGGGTGCGGGAAATCCAACCGGTTGGCGTGAAAACAATCCGGTGGATACCCTGGTCCGAGGCAAGCTGGATCAGCTGGGGTTGGTTCCCAGCGCGGGCTGCACCGACGCCACATTCCTGAGAAGGGCCCATCTGGACATCATCGGCACGCTCCCTGCCCCCGCCGAGGTGGAGGCATTCCTCGCCGACAACTCTCCGGACAAGCGGGGCCGGTTGGTGGATAGCCTGCTGGACCGGCCGGAATATGCGGATTTTTGGGCCAACAAATGGGCGGATCTGCTTCGCCCCAACCCGTACCATGTCGGCATCAAGGCGGTGATGAATCACGACGCCTGGCTGAGGGAACAATTCCGCCGCAACCGGCCCTACGACCAGTTCGTCCGAGACCTGCTGACCGCCAAGGGCAGCACATTCGAGGACGGGGCCACCGTTTTTTACCGGAATCGCCGGGAACCGGACGAACTGACCACGATGGCCTGCCAGTTGTTTTTGGGTATCCGCCTCGACTGTGCCAAATGCCACCACCATCCTTTTGAGGTCTACGGGCAGGACGACTTTTACTCGATGGCGGCTTTTTTCAGCCGAATCGGGCGCAAGGGTGTGGGGATATCGGCACCCATCTCCGGGGGCGAGGAAACCATCCTTGTCGCCTCCTCTGGTTCTGTGAAGCACCCGATCACTGGCAAGGAAATGCGACCGGTGGCGCTATACGGCAAGGCGCCCGAGGTTCAGCCCGGGGCCGATTTGCGGGAGGCTTTCGCTACCTGGGTGACCGCGCCGGGGAACGCGAATTTCGCCCGGGTCATGGCCAACCGCGTCTGGGCGGACCTGATGGGCCGGGGAGTGGTGGAGCCGGTGGATGACCTCCGTGCGACCAACCCGCCCACCAACGGCCCCCTCTTGGATCATTTGGCCGAGGTGTTCCGCAGCGGTGGCCACGACATCAAAAAACTGATCCGTCATATCTGCGCCAGCCATGCTTATGCGCTCTCTTCGAGGCCCGAACCGGGCAACCGGCTGGACAGCCGGAATTTCGCCCGCCATTACCGGCAGCGCCTTAGGGCCGAGGTTTTGCTA
>JAFMJU010000199.1 GCA_017853285.1 Gemmataceae bacterium | reverse complement strand
CACAGCCAGGCATTCCAGTTTTCCAGCACCAGCGCGCATGGTGAACGGCTGGCCCAGGAGGCCCAAGTCCCCGCCGGCAACCACGGGTGTTTTTGAAAGGAGCAGCAGGGGATTCAAACTGGCGGCCACCTCGAGTGAAAGCCCCTGCTCCTCGACCTGCCTGCGGAGGCTGTTGAGATCGGGAATGGCCCGTTTCCTGGAATCACCCTCAGCCCAACCCAGCACGAAAACAGGGCGATTGGGGTTTTCCTCCGTCTGCACCAGGGCGCGGCCGATGACCAAGGCCTGAACGCCGGCCACACCGGGAATACCGGCCCGAGCCAGCTCATCCGCCAAAGGCAGGGGAACCCCCGCGCGGCCATTGAGAACCAGCAAATCTCCCCGTGCGAAGGGGTCTTTTTTCCCCTCGGAAATACCTCGCTTCAGGGACTGAGTGGCCACCAGTGTGGCGACACCCAAAGCGATGGACAGGATGATCAGGAAGGTCCGGCCGGGCTGCTTGGAAAACTGGGCCGGAACCAACATACGGGCGATGGGAAGCATGGTCAGACCCCGACCGATTGCCGGCGGGGGAATTCCTCGCCGGCGATTTTCCCATCGCGAATCCGGACAAGACGATCGGTTCTGGAACCGGCTGCGGCATCGTGGGTGACCATGACCACAGCGCAGCGCTCACATTTCGGCAGATCGCCCAGCAGATCGAGAATCTGTGCGGTGTTGTCAGAATCGAGGTTCCCTGTGGGCTCGTCGCAGAGAACGGCGGCCGGCTTCAGGACCAGAGCCCTGGCGATGGCGACCCGCTGCATCTCCCCGCCAGACATCTCCTCCGGGAGGTGCCGGCCCCTTTTTGCCAGATTAACGCGTTCCAGAACAGCGGCCGCGGCCTTGATGGACGGGGCCCGCCGGTCCCCCCGCAACAACAGCGGGAGAGCCACATTCTCCTCGGCCGTGAGGGTGGGAAGAAGGTTGAAAAACTGGAAAATCACCCCCAGCCGGGTGCGGCGCAGGATGGTGCGATCCGCATCGGACATGGAGGCCAGATCTCGCCCCTCGAATAGGGCGGTTCCCGCAGTGGGGGTATCCAAACCACCCATGAGGTGCATGAGGGTCGATTTCCCGGAACCACTGGGCCCCATGATTCCGACAAACTCACCCGCCTCAACACGCATGTCGACACCACGGACCGCCTCGATGACGCGGTTTCCCTGGCGGTAATGCTTGACGGCGCCTACAAGCTCGAGCATGCGGTCCTTTCCCGGAGGCCGGGTTCCATGGATCAGGTGAGCTTCCTGTGCCTGAACTTCTGCTGTTCGCCCGAATCGCCCTGGCGCTGACGGCGCAACTCCTCATAACTTTGGAAGTTCCCATCATGCCAGACCACTTTTCCATCCCCCTCAAAGGCGAGGATGTGGGTGGCGATACGATCCAGGAACCAGCGATCGTGGGTGATGACCACCGCGCAACCGCCAAAATTGGTGAGGGCTTCCTCCAGGGCGCGCAGCGTGTCGACATCCAAATCGTTGGTGGGTTCGTCCAACAGCAGCAAATTGCCGCCACGACGCAGCAACTTGGCCAGGTGCACGCGGTTACGCTCACCGCCTGACAGCTCGCCCACCTTCCTTTGCTGATCGGTGCCCTTGAAATTGAACCGGGAGACATATCCCCTTGAGGGAACCTTTCGCTTGCCCAGCAACAGGGTATCGGTGCCGCCGGTGATCTCCTCGAAGACGGTCTTTTCGGGGGAAAGGCTGTCACGGTTTTGGTCGACATAACTGAGCATGACCGAATCGCCCACCCGCAGGGTGCCTTCATCGGGCTTTTCCTCGCCCACCATCATGCGGAACAGCGTGGTTTTGCCGGCGCCGTTGGGGCCGATGACTCCAACGATGCCACCCTTGGGCAGATTGAAGTTGAGATCCTCAAACAGGACATGGTCGCCAAATGCCTTTTTGACCCCTTCAGCACGGACAACCAAGTCGCCCAGATGGGGCCCTGGTGGGATTTGGAGGATCAATTCGTCCTCGCGCTCCTCGTATTCCTGGGCGGCTAGCTGCTCGTAGGCCGCCAGGCGGGCCTTGTTCTTGGCGAGGCGGCCCTTGGGCGAAGTGCGGGCCCACTCCAGTTCGCGCCGGAGTTGTTTTTGCCGGGCACTTTCAGCCTTCTCCTCGCGCCGCAGTCGCTCCTGTTTCTGCTCGAGCCAGGAGGTATAGTTGCCCTTGAAGGGGTGGCCAACACCCCGCTCCATTTCCAGGATCCAGTCTGCGACATTGTCGAGAAAGTAACGGTCGTGGGTCACGGAAACCACGGTGCCGGGAAATTCCTTCAGGTGCATTTCCAGCCAACTGACGCTTTCCGCATCGAGGTGGTTGGTGGGTTCATCCAGCAGCAGCATGTCGGGCTGCTCGAGCAACACCTTGCACAGGGCGACGCGACGGCGCTCGCCGCCTGACAACTGGGTCGGCTTGGCATCGGCCGGGGGCAGGCGCATCGCATCCATGGCGATCTCGAGCTTGCGGTCGAGGTTGTAGGCGTCACACGCGTTGATCTTGTCCTGGACGGTGTTCAGCTCCTCCATCAGCTTGTCCATCTCCTCGGCCGAGGCTTCGGCCATTTTCTCGCCGATCTCCTGCTCGCGGTTTAGCAGGGCGCGGATGGGAGCCACGGCTGATTCGAGGTTTCCCTTCACATCGGTGGACTCATCGAGGCGGGGTTCCTGCGGCACATACCCGATGCGGATATTCGGGGCGGGCCGGCAGGTGCCGACATAGTCCTTGTCCACCTGGGCCATGATGCGGATGAGGGTACTTTTACCGGCGCCGTTGCCGCCGATGACGCCGATTTTGGCCCCGGGGTAAAAGGACAGCCAAATGTCCTTGAGGATTTCCTTGCGGTTGACGACCTTGTTCAGACTCTCGATCGTGCAAATGTACTGCTCGCTCATGGGTGCCCCAATCAGGCTTGCTGTTGATGATTTCCGTCCGTTGACCATTCCCTGCAAGAGCGCGGCGGAGCCCCGTCTGGAAGCCCCGCCGAACAGAACAATTCCTTCCGAATCGCCGACTTGGCCGACGGTCAGTAAGTGATGGCCCCCTCAGAGGCGGATTTGACCGTGTTGGCGTATTTCAGCAGCACACCGCGGGTGGCCTTGAGGGGAGGCTGCTTCCAGGCGGCAAGGCGCTTCTTCAACTCGGCCTCATCCACATGGAGGGTGAGGGATTTCTTGTCGGCATCGATGGTGATGGAATCGCCATCGTGGATCACGCCGATGGGACCGCCCTTGTAGGCCTCAGGGGAGACATGGCCCACCACCAGGCCGTGGGTGCCACCCGAGAACCGTCCATCGGTGATGAGGCCCACGCTTTCGCCCAACCCCTGACCGACGAGAGCCGCCGTGACGGCAAGCATCTCGCGCATGCCTGGACCGCCCACGGGGCCTTCCCCGCGGATGACAACGACATCGCCGTCCTTGATCTTCCGCTCGGCGATGGCCTTGGCACAGGCCTCCTCGCCATCGAACACCCTGGCAGGACCGGTGATGCTGCGCTTTTTCAGGCCAGCCACCTTGGCCACGGAGCCATCGGGAGCCAGGTTGCCGTGGAGAACCACGATGTGCCCGGTATCGTGCATCGGCTTATCGAACGGACGAACCACATCCTGCTTGCGTGAATAGATACTCTGGACATCCTTCAGATTCTCGGCCAGAGTCTTGCCGGTGACCGTGATGCAATCCCCGTGCAACAGGCCCTTGTCCAGAAGCGCCTTCAGCACAGCGGGGGTTCCGCCGACCTTGTGCAGGTCGAACATCACATAGCGACCGCCTGGCTTCAGGTCGGCAAGGTGGGGAATTTTCGCGCCCAATCGCTCGAAATCGGCCAGGTTCCATTCCACTTCGGCCTCTCGCGCGATTGCCATCAGGTGAAGGACGGCATTGGTGGACCCGCCAAGGGCCAGCACCAGCGTGTAGGCGTTCTCAATCGACTTGCGGGTGATGATATCCCGCGGCTTGATGCCCGCCTGAACGAGGTTGACCGCGGCGATTCCGGCGAGGAAGGTCTCGCGCTCCTTCGCGGCTGTGACCGCGGGGTAGCTGGCATCGTAAGGCAGGGACATGCCCATGGCCTCGATGGCGCTGGACATGGTGTTGGCCGTGTACATGCCACCGCAGGAACCGGCACCGGGGCAGGACTCGCACTCGATCTTGTGGACGCCTTTGGCATCGAGCTTGCCGGCCTGCTCGCGGCCGACCGCCTCGAAAATGGAAACGATATCGAGGTCTTCCCCGTGCTCGCCCACGCCGGGCATGATACTGCCGCCGTAGACGAAAACTCCGGGAACATTGAGGCGGGCGAGCGCCATGAGGCAACCCGGCATGTTCTTGTCGCAGCCACCGATGGCAACGATGGCGTCGTGGTTCATGCCCGCGGAAACCACCTCGATGGAATCAGCGATGACCTCGCGGCTGACCAGGGAGTACCGCATCCCCTGATGGCCCATCATGATGCCATCAGAGGCGGTGGGGGCCCCGTAGACCTGGGGAACCCCGCCCCCGGTACGAATACCCTCGATCGCCTTGCGGGCAAGCCTGTCGAGATGCGCGTTGCAGGGTGTGATGTCGGAAAACAGGCTGGCCACGCCCACCACGGGACGGCTGAAATCCTCCTCGACAAAACCGACCGCCCGCAGCATGGCACGGTTGGGAGCGCGGCCTGGGCCGCCGGTTGTCATGAGGCTCTTTCGTTCTTGCATGGCCGATAGCACCCTGATTTCAAAAATAGGCCGGGGAATTCGATTTTCCCCGAGACTGCCGCCACGGTTTGACAGCGGAATTTCCGAACTGACATCTTAGCGGACCGGACAAAAACGGGCCACAGGCCACGGGGAGCGGGGTCCGATCATACCGACTCTTTTTCACCGGTTCTGGCCGCTATGGAATAGGGCAAGGCATCATTGGACCGGACCGACAAGATGAGCTCGGCAATCCAGCCCAGGGAGAGCATCTGAACACCAAACAGAAGGGCCCCCAAGGAAACGATCAAGAGCGGCCTGCGGTGGAGTGGCTCCCCGAATTCCGGGTCCGCCAACCGAATGCACCAGATGGTGGAAAGCCATGCCAGGGCCAAACCCCCGAACAGGATGGAAACCAACCCAATCGCCCCAAGGAGATGCTTGGGGCGGTTGCCAAATCCGGTGAGAAAACTGACGGTCAACAGATCGAGAAAACCCTTGAGGAAACGCATCATCCCGTATTTGGATTGGCCATGGCGGCGGGGGTGGTGGGTCACCGGAATCTCACCCACGCGAAATCCCCGAGAGGCGGCCAAAACCGGCACAAACCGGTGCAATTCCCCGTAAATTCGCACTTCCTTGAAGATTTCTGACCGGTAGAGCTTTAGGCCGGTATTGTGATCGTGCAGCCTCACCCCTGTCAGGGCGCCGATCATCCAGTTGAAAACCCTGCTGGGGAAGACCTTGTGCCATGGGTCATTCCGCTTTTTCTTCCAGCCGCAGACCAAGTCCAAGGGCTCGCCTTGGGGCCCTCCCCGCCCCATATGGGCCAGCATGGCGGGCAATTCGGCCGGGTCATCCTGCAAGTCGGCGTCGAGGGTGAGGATCAAATCGCCCCTGGCACCATGGAACCCAGCCATCAGGGCCGCAGCCTTGCCGAAATTTCTCCGGAGCCTCAGCCCGGAAACCTCGGTATGGCTGGCGGCCAACTTTTGGATTTCCTGCCAGGAGCCGTCGGCACTGCCGTCATCGACCAGGATGATCTCCAAGGATTGGCCGCATCGGGTTCCGGCCTCGAGCGTACGGCTCACCAAATCGGGCAGCGTGGCCACCTCATCCTTCACAGGGACAACAACCGAAATCATCAGTCTTCCCCGTCACGCAGGAAAGGAGCGCCGCCGGGGCCTGGTCCGGCCCCCATCGGTGGAACGCCGGGCGGGGGAGCCGCGGGACCCGGATTGGGAAGGGGGCGGGTTTCGGGAACAGGCTTCAGCGGGGGAAGTGCGGGAGCAGGGCCGACAAACCCCTCCCTTTCGAAAAGGCCCGCCGGAATGAGGTCTCCACCGCCCGGCCCGGAAAGCTCGCCACCGCGAAGAGACCGTGCCGAATCAGGCGTGGTGAAAAAGACCACATTGCCGACCAGGACAGGGGTCAATCCCGCCATTTCAGCCGCCAGACGCAGGGCGGCTTCCAAATTGGCACCGCGCAAACGGAGCGTGACCGGGGTCCTTCCCAGGGCCGCTTTTCGGGGATCGACCAACAAATTGATTTTTTTGGATTCGGCCAACTCCTCGAGCCCCTTCTCGAGTCTGCAATCCTTCCAGTCGAGATCGACCTTCTGGCGCATTTGCAGATGGAAGGCGCGGTCCTCAGCAGTGACCAACCAGGCCCCGTCCAGGTGAACCGCGACGAGTCCTTCGGGCCCCAGGAGCCTTTCCAGATGGTCGGACACCTTGCGACGACCGTTGGGGGCCGGACAGCGTGGCTCTTCCCCTTCTGCCAGCATCCCGGCCAGTACACGCGTATCGAGGGAAAACCTGATACCAACCGACTCACCGATGGACCCGAGCGCCTGACGCAGGGGAACATCCCCCTCCAATCGCAGGGACACCACACGATCCATGGGATTGACCGGGGAATCGGCCGCGGCATCCTGGGCATTGGCCCAACCTGCGATGAGCAGGAGGCCTAAACCCAAAGTTCCCATGGAAATTCCATTCCAACCAAGCATGGGAATCCTCCCCGTTGCTACCGGCGATCCTTTCCCGACCGCTCGGGGGCCACAGTCCAATCAACAGCTTACTTCATCTCCACCTTGGTTGGGCAAGGTTTAACCATGTGGGAGGAAATGCGATTCAAGGCGTCGGGAAGAAAACGCACCGCGCCCAGATGGGTGCAGTCGAACCAGACAATTTCGGGCTTTCCCGCTTTTAACCATAATTTCTCGGTCATTTCCGGGAAGATGACCTCATCCTGCTTGCCCGCCATGATCAAAACATCCCGTCCGGCCAGCCTTGCGGCCCATGTGGCGGGGTCGTACGGGGCGAAGAGGAAGCGGGCAAAATCCTTGGTGCCACCGGAAGCCTCGAAAGTCTTGACAGCCTCACGGGCCTGAGGGTGGGTGTAATAGGCATCCACGAATCCTCCCCCACCCAGCAGGATGACCACCTTTCGGTACCGGTCTTCCATTGCCGCGGTCAGGGCGGAGACCAAACTGCCGAGGCTGGTTCCGGAAATTCCCAACCGGGCCGCATCCACTTCTGGCCTGGAGCGCAGCCAGGCATTGGTGACACGCAAATCCAAAACCGCCTGACGGATTGCCGGCAAGGTGACCAGGAGGTTTGTCGAGA
>JAFMJU010000198.1 GCA_017853285.1 Gemmataceae bacterium | reverse complement strand
AGAACCCCGCGCAGGGGGCGGTGATCCAGTACCACCTGAAGTCCAAGCCGAAGGCGAAGCCCACCCTGGAGATTCTGGACGCGGCCGGCAAACGGGTGGCGTTCTTCGACGGGGCGAAACACCGGAAGAAAAAACCGGAAGAGGCCTCCGAATACCCGGAGGTGGACCATCCCGAGGTGCCAGATTCGGAAGGGATCAACCGCTTCACTTGGGATCTGTGCCACAGCCCCGCCCGTATCATTCCCAAGGCCTTGGCCGACATGGGCAGCCCGGCGGCTGGCGCCCCTGTCTGCCCGGGCACCTACAAAGTGGTGCTGACAGTGGATGGGCAAAAGGCAGAGGGCGCATTCCAGGTTTGGGCCGACCCCCGGCTGATGCAACCCGGTCAAACCCTGCTGGCTGGCAAATGGGACGGGATCACCCCGGCGTCACTGCTGGCTGAATTGCGCGAGCAGGAGCAGTTCTCCCTGAAGGTGCGCGACGCGATCAGCGCGCTGTCCGACACGGTGATCCGGCTGCGCAAGGTGCACCGGCAACTGGAACTGCAGGTGGACTTGCAAAAGGATGAGGCTGCCGCCAAGGAATGGGTGGGGCTGGCCAAGGCACTTTCTACCAGGCTCGACGCGCTGGAGAAAAAGCTGCACAACCCCACCGCCCGGGTGAGCTACGACATCCTGGCGATGCGGGGCGGCGCGAAACTGTATAGCCAACTGGTATGGCTGTACGGGCAGGTGATTGATGGCGATGGCGCACCCACGCAGGGGATGCGTGAGCTCATGGCGGAACTGGACAAGGAGCAGATCCAACTGACCGCCGAATTCACCAAGGTGGTGACTGAGGAGATGGCCAAGCTGAACGCCTTGGGCAAAAAGCTGGATCTGCCGGTGATCTGGTTGCCGAAGTAACAAGGCCGGGACGGATAGCAGTCGGGTTGCCTAGGGCTGAAATGCCCCCCGTGCTTTCGCTACCATGCATTCAGGGCTTTTCCATCCTGAAGGTGCGTGGGTTGCATGGCTGAAAATCCGCAGAACTATCCGGTCGCCCTCACCATCGCCGGGTCCGATCCATCGGGTGGCGCCGGGCTGCAGGCTGATCTGAAGGCGTTTCATCAGCATGGTGTCTACGGAGCCAGCGTGGTCACGCTGTTGACGGTGCAAAACACCGTCACGGTGGACGCGGTGGAATGCCTGCCGGCCGACATGGTGCTGGCTCAACTGGATGCTGTGCTCACGGACATCCCTCCCCGGGCCGCGAAGACCGGGGCCCTGGGCAATGCAGCAATCATTGAGGCAATTGGGCAACGGGCCAGGGGTTTTACTTTCCCGCTGGTAATCGACCCGGTGATGGTGAGCAAGCACGGCCTGCCGCTCATCGATCCCGACGCGATTGTTTGCTTCATGCGGCATCTGCTGCCCCATGCCTTTTTGCTGACACCGAACCTGAATGAGGCGGCCCGGTTGACCGGGCGACCTGTCGGCACCGTGGCGGAGATGGAAGCTGCGGCCCAGGCCCTGGCCGACCTGGGTGCCCGCCATGTGCTGGTGAAGGGCGGCCATCTGGAAGGCCAGGCGGTGGATGTGCTGCTAGCCCAAGGGAAACTGGTTCACCTGCCTGCCAGGCGCGTGGACACGCCGCACACGCATGGCACTGGCTGCGTGTTGTCGGCCTCCATCACAGCCCGTCTGGCCAAAGGGCAAAGCGTGGAAGAGGCGGTGCGGGGTGCCAAGGATTTTGTCCACCGGGCCATTGCCACCAACCCAGGCTTGGGCAAGGGCCACGGACCCGTGAACCTGTTCACGCCGTGCTGAACCGTATCCCTGTCAGGAAGAACCATGGCCGGCCTTGAATCGCTGCGTTTCACCAACCGGTTCACGCGGGATTTGCCCGGTGATCCCGATACCCGGAACCTGCGCCGTCAGGTGCGGGGGGCGTGCTGGTCACGCGTGAACCCCACGCCGGTGACCAAACCGGAACTGGTGGCCTATTCCCGCGAGGTGGCGGAGTCGTTAGACCTGGAGATCACTCCCGACAATGAGCAGGCGCTTGCCGATGTGATGGGTGGCAACCGCTTGCTGGAGGGGATGGATCCGTTCGCCATGTGCTATGGCGGCCACCAGTTCGGCAATTGGGCCGGGCAACTGGGGGATGGACGGGCCATCAACTTGGGTGAGGTGGTCAACCGCAAGGGCGAGCACTGGACGCTGCAGTTGAAGGGTGCCGGCCCCACACCCTATTCCCGCACGGCGGATGGGCTGGCGGTGCTTCGCTCCAGCGTGCGTGAGTTTTTATGCAGCGAGGCGATGCACCATCTGGGCGTGCCCACCACGCGGGCGCTCAGCCTGGTCAGCACCGGCGAGAGCGTGGTGCGCGACATGTTTTACGATGGCAACCCCAAGCATGAGCCGGGCGCAGTGGTTTGCCGGGTGGCCCCCTCCTTCACCCGCTTCGGGAATTTCCAGATCTTCGCCGCGCGGCAAGAGCACGACCTTCTGAAACAGTTGACCGATTTCACGCTGCGCAGTGATTTTCCCCATCTGGGGGAACCATCTCCCGAGGCGTACACCGCCCTGTTCCACGAGGTGTGCGCGCGCACGGCCGACATGATCGTCCACTGGATGCGGGTGGGCTTTGTGCATGGCGTGATGAACACCGACAACATGTCGATTTTGGGGCTCACTATCGACTACGGCCCCTACGGTTGGCTCGAGGATTATGACCCAGACTGGACCCCCAACACCACTGACGCGCAAGGCCGCCGGTACCGGTTCGGGGCCCAACCGCAGATCGCCCTGTGGAACCTGCTGCAACTGGGCAACGCGCTCTACCCACTGGTGGGGGACGCCAAACCGCTGGAGGCCGGCCTGGACGCCTACGCCAACCGGTTCCAGAGCGGGCACCGGAGGATGATGGCCGGCAAGCTGGGGATCTGTCTACGCGACCCGGATCAGGATGAGCCGCTGGTGGCGGAGCTATGGCCGCTCTTGGCAGCCGTGGAAACGGACATGACGCTGTTTTTCAGGCGATTGGCCGATCTGCGGTGCGAGGCGGGGGCGCCCGATGCGGACAGCGATCTACTGGCTCCTGTGGAACAGGCGTTTTATCAGCCGGAAAAGATCGGGGCAGAACATCGCGCGAGTCTTGCGGATTGGCTGCGCCGTTACCAGCAGCGGGTACGCATGGAAGGTGTGCCCGATCCCGTGCGCAAGGAGGCGATGAACTGGGTCAACCCGCTCTATGTGCTGCGCAACTATCTGGCGCAACTGGCGATCGACAAGGCCGAGCATGGCAACTACGGCATGGTTCGAGACCTGCTGGAGGTGCTGCGTCATCCCTACACCGAGCAACCAGGCAAGGAAGAGTACGCTGCCAAACGGCCGGAATGGGCCCGGAGCCGGGCGGGCTGTTCGATGCTGTCGTGTAGTTCGTAAAAAAGCCCCCCGCGGGCCTGGGGCCGGCGGGGGGCGAGGCATTCGGACTGTGGTCTTCAATCCATTTTGATGTCCAGTTCCTTGGTGTCCACCTTGACGGTGAACTTGAGTCCGGAGGTGGATGGATCGCGGAATTTCTGGGGAAGATTCGCGGCTGGCATGGCGGGTTTGCTGGGCCCCTCCCCGGATGAGGAACCGGAACCCTGGGGTGATTCCATCACACCCACGCCGATCTCGCCGGGCAGCACATCGGTCATGATGTAGGTCCCGTCCTCCATGATACTTGCGGCCGAATAGGACCCATTGTCACTGTTGAAGGTGATGATGCCCGAGGTCATCTTCTTTCCCTTGTAAGTGACGGAGCCCTTGACGGTTACCTTCACGGGACCATTGGATCCGCATGCCGTAACAAGCATGGCCGCGGTGAAGGCGAGCGCGAGACCGGCGATTCTTCCGATTTGATTCAGTTGCATGAGTGGATATCCAGTATGTCTTTGGTCACAAGGGGCGGGCCAGGCAGGGTGACACCAACCTGCCTGGCCACGAGGATAGCTTGGGGAAAAGACTGTTTCGCTTACCAGTCGCCCAAAACCAGACCGTCGGAAGCCCACAGTGCGCGGACCCAAGTGGTGGGGCTGACGCTTGGGGGAACTGTGCGCACGCTACCGTCCATCATGCTGACCACGCAACCGTCAGCCGCCATTGCCTGGACGAAATAGGGGTTGCAAGCCTGGACGCTAGGTGCATTCTGGGGCACTGCAGCGATTGATGCATCGACGCAGGTGCAGGCGGAACCATCGGCCTGGTTCGTTCCCTTCATTCTGGTGCTCATCAGGCGGGTGTCAAAATAGGGCCCGCGCTCCCAGCGCCAGTTGACGCGGTAGCCCCACAACTTGTGGAAAAAATTGTTGGGTGCGGCGCCCATGGTCCGGTCAGGCTCCCCCAAGCCGCATCTGCCGTATTGCTCGGCGAATCCAACCGTGTTCGAGGTTCCATCCTGGATGGAAGCTAACGTGAGCGGGGAGATGGTGTTGGTGCCACAGGGAACCCCAAAGATTGAATGGTTTGCACCGTAGTTGCAGATAGCCCAGGTGCCACCATTGGCTTCCCTCCAGACATCGGGAGGCATGGAGGGGTCACGGGGCGAGATGTAGGTTTTGATTTTGATGGAAGCGGCGTTGTTGGGCGATCTTTCCCAGACACCGTTGTTGTCTTGGCCCATCTTGTAGATGGCATCCTGCTCGATGAATGGCAGGATGAAATAATGCAGCGAAGCAAAGTTCCCCGTCGTGCCTTTCACACGGTCCGCCAGAGGGGGGACCTTGCTGTTGGTGTCATGGTAATTGTGGACCGCCAAGGCGATCTGTTTGGCGTTGTTGCACGACTGCATCCGGGCGGCGGCCGAGCGCACCTTTTGCACGGCGGGCACAAGGAGCCCGACCAAAACAGCAATGATGGCAATCACCACCAGTAACTCGATCAGAGTAAAGGCTTTACGCCTTTGGAAAGGGAAAGACATCGAAGCTCCCAGTGACTTACTAATGAAAAATTAACGATAAATGAATGACCAGATAAATATTCCGCAGTTTTTAATGAAAGTCAATCCGTACCTTGCAATCACGCAAGGTTAGGCCCAGTCAGGCATAAAGCATTGAAATATCGAGAAACCAGGGATTTTTTCCCTGCATACAGGACAATCTGCTTACCATGCCGGATGAAACCGGTCAGATAAGGCCTCATGAAACTGGCGTGGGAATTTAGTACAGAGGTTAAAAATGAAGGAAAGCCGAAACGGTCTAGTTTGGATCCTAATTTTCATGGTGGGGTCTGTCCATGCCGAGCCCGAGCAGCCTCCTGTCAAAAAGCTTCCGCTGCCGGGAGAGGTCTTCACAGTCGCGGGGCGGACGGCTTTTTCGATCGAGGCGAAGGTGGAGCCCGGTCAGCCGAAAGGGTGGGTCTGGTACGCTCCCACGCTGCCCAACCTGCCCGGCCCGGAAGAGCGCTGGATGTTTGAGCGGTTCACACGGGCGGGTGTTTCCATAGCCGGCGTGGATGTGGGGGAATCCTACGGCAGCCCGGCGGGCCGCAAGCTGTTCTCGGACCTCTACCGGGAAATGACCGAGAAGCGAGGCTTTGCCAAAAAGCCGGTGTTGCTGGGCCGCAGCCGGGGCGGATTGATGACTCTCTCGTGGGCTGCCGACAACCCGGACAAAGTGGCCGCTTTTGCCGGCATCTACCCGGTGTGCAGCGTGGCCAGTTATCCCGGGTTGGCCAAGGCCGCTCCCGCCTACGGCTTGACGGGGGATGAATTGAAGCAGCGGTTGGCCGAGTTCGATCCGGTGGATTGTCTGGCCCCGCTGGCAAAGGCCAAGGTTCCTTTGTTTGCCATCCATGGCGATGTGGACACGGTCGTGCCCCTGGAGGCGAATTCGGGGCTGGTGAAAACCCGTTATCAGTCAATGGGCGGCCCGATGGAGTTGCTGGTACCCAAAGGGCAGGGGCACTCCATGTGGGAAGGCTTCTTCCGGAGCGAGGAGTTGGTTGCCTTTGTGATCCAGCATGCCAAGGGGCGGTGAATCGATAGTGTGCCAAAAGAGTGGGCGCATGCTGTAATCTTGTTGAAGTATTACCGTCGCCGACAGGTGTTTTGTTTTCACTATGGGTGCCGCGGGAGAATAGAAATGGTTGCCCAAATCCTTTTGATATCGGCCTTCTGCCTGACTTCTGTACTATTGCAGGAAAGCCCGGTGGATCTGAAGGCCATTCAAAAGTCGGCCCAGGCACTGGCCACTGCCACCAAAAAGGGTGATGTGGCGACTTTGCTGGAAGCAACCTACCCCAAGGCGGTGGAGATGATGGGTGGCAAGGATGCCGCAGAAAAGGCCATCCGTTCGGCCATGGATGATTTTGGGAAAAAAGGAATCACCTTCACCAAAGCGGAATGTTCAGAGCCCAAGGAGATCCAGAAGGTTGACGGCAAATGGTACGCCGTGGTGCCGATGGTGGTGGAAATGCAGGTCCCCAACGGATTAGCCACATCCCCCAGCTACCTGCTGGGTGTTTCTGAGGATGGCGGCAGAGTGTGGAAATTCATCGATGGTTCCGGATTGAAAAACGCCAAGGGCCGTGAGGTCATGCTTCCCGGTATTCACGAAAAGCTAAAATTGCCAACATACCAGCCGCCGAAATTCACCCCGAATCCGTAGTTTCATGGACGGGATGTTCTTTCCCACCCGTTTACCTGACTTGTGGAAACCATCAACCCACCGGCGCGTTCCAGGTGCTCACCACCGGGGTTTCGCGCTCGTAGCCCAGTTCGGAAAGGGTGGCGGTTTTCAGCACGAAATGACGGCCCTCCACGGGTGGTAGTTCCAGCCAGCGTGCGGCGAAGACCCGCAGGCAATGGCCGTGGGCGAACACCACGCTGGTGCCGCCGGCCTGGCGGATGCGGGCGATAACCCGGTCGAGCCGCGCACCCACCTGTCCGGCGGTTTCACCGCCGGGGCATGGCTGGCTGAAGACGGTCCAGCCCGGGGCCTTTTCACGGATCTGCGGCGTGGTGAGACCCTCGTAGTCGCCGTAGAACCATTCCGCCAGGTCATCGGTGACTTCCACACGAGGCCCCAGGCCGGCCAGTTCGCAGGTCCGTTTGGCCCGGAGCCGGGGGCTGGAGAGCACCAGCCGGAAGTCCCATTTTGCCAGAACCGGTTTCAACCGCAGTGCGGCCTCCTCACCTTCGGCAGTCAGCGGCAGGTCCGTGATGGAGGTGTGCTGCCCGCTTTTGCTCCAGGCGGTTTCGCCATGGCGGACGAGAAGGACGGAACCGAGGGGGTTTTCGTGGGGCACGGGCATACAAATCCAATAATGAGAAAAAATAGTGCTGGAGTGTGACCTTCAGCGGTTGGTCGCCAACTTCAATTCCTTTTCAACCCCATCCCTCTGGATGGTCACCCGCACCGGC
>JAFMJU010000197.1 GCA_017853285.1 Gemmataceae bacterium | reverse complement strand
GAGCGCCTGAGGTTACGCGAGGAAGCCCTGGACCTGGCCCGAACCTTTCTGGATTAGGGCAAAAACGTCCTTGCCATCGGGCGGGGTTGCCAAACCTTGATCAGCGCGGGAGCCTTGAACAATCGAAAAGTGACATGCTCCGAGGCCATTCGCGATGATGTGAAAGCTGCCGGGGGCAATTACCTGGACGCACCATTCGCGACAGATGGCAACTTGTTCACATGCAGGAGCTGGGAAGATTTGCCGGCCCTGTTCCGGGACTGGATCCACCATTTGGCCCTTCAATCGAATACCTGAAAAAAAGGAACAGGCCCGGCAAAAACCGGGCCTGCTCCTTTGATAACCAAGTGGAGGCGCGGGGAATCGAACCCCGGTCCCGGAATGCTTCCACAAAATGATCTACATGCCTAGCAAGTCATTGCGGTTCCTCGGGCGTTGAAACCTTTGGAACCATGTCGCGGTTCGGCACGTTGGCTTGCAAACGGTCCGAACTACCAGTTTCTTGTCAATTTAATCCCCGCCTCCAGAAACACACCCCAATTAAGAGGTTCCGGCGGAGACTAGCCCAAGTTTGGCCGCTTCAACTAACCTTAGGCAAATCGGCTGAAGCGGGGCTGCCTTATCAGGCTGCCAGAGTCAACTGCGGTTCGGCAGTTAAAGTGCGATCGGATTTTTACGTGGCCATCCGATCAACCACGGCACGCACATTTTGCTTCCGTAATCCGGTCGAAACCTGATCGCCCCCTTTATGGTCATGGTACATTTTGGGTCAGACTCCCGACCCTCACTCGTAGTATACGCCTGAATCCTTGTCTGGTTTGCAAAAGGATCGCCCCATGCTGCTTTTCCTGCTCCTTGAAGTTCTAGCACCAGGCCAAAACAATCCCCTGAACCAAGGGGTTGGGCGATTGCCCTTGTGGCCTCAGGGGGCCCCCATGGCCCAGGGAAAGGATGAAAGCGATACCCCCACAATCACCGTTTGGCAGGCTCCAACCACGGGAAAAAGCCCCCGCCCAGCGGTGGTCATCTGCCCTGGGGGCGGTTACGGCGGCCTGGCAACCGGGCATGAAGGCAAGGACCCTGCAGAATTTCTCACCAAACTGGGGGTTCAGGCATTTATCCTGCGTTACCGTCACGCACCCAAATACAAGCATCCAGTTCCGATGGGAGATTGCCAACGAGCCGTTCAGTGGGTGCGAGCCCACGCCATGGAATACCAGGTAGATCCAACCAAAGTGGGTGTTTGGGGATTTTCAGCTGGCGGTCATCTGGTCTCGACCGTTTCCACCCGATTCCTGACTGGCAACCCCACCAGCCAAGACCCGGTGGAACGCCAATCCAGCCGGCCGGATTTCTCGATCCTTTGTTACCCAGTAATCACCCTGGAACCGCCACACACACACATGGGTTCAAGAAAAAACCTTTTAGGCGAAAACCCAGACCCGGAGTTGGTCAAAAAATTAAGCAACCACCTCCAGGTGGGCAAGGAAACTCCACCCACTTTCGTTTTCCACACGCGGGCAGATCAGGCTGTGGTGTTGAAAAACAGCGAACTCTACACCGATGCCTTGAAACAGGCCGGGGTGGATCACGAATTTCTGGTCTATGAAAACGGGGCCCACGGGGTGGGCCTAGGCGGTAAAGATCCGGTCCTCAGCCAATGGCCGGCAAAATTGGCCGCCTGGTTGCAGACCCGTGGGTTCGCCCCCCAATGACGCGGCAAGCAGAAGGTTGGCAAGGCCCACTTTCGCCCTCGGAGATACCCAACCAGATCCTTGAAAAAGCCAGGCAGTTGCAATTGGACAGGGTGGGATGGATTGAAATCGCCCAGGCGGATGATTTTCAACCCTTTAACCAATGGCTTGCCGATGGAATGCATGGCGAAATGGAATATCTGAGCAGGCACTCAAAAGCCCGTGAACATCCGCATTCCATCAAGGAAGACGCCAAGACATTATTGATGGCCCTGGTCAATTACCGACCGGAAGAGTCTACTTCCACCACCTCATTAACCTCGGGAAAAGTGGCCCGGTACGCGCGGGGCCCGGATTACCACGATTTTCTTTGGGGCCAGCTAGGACAATTGGGACGGTTCATTTCAGAACTGATTCCGGGATGCTCATGGCGTGCCGTAGCGGATTCAGCCCCGCTTTTGGAAAGGGGTTTTGCCAGGCGGTGCGGGTTAGGGTGGATCGGCAAAAATACCCTGCTAATCAACCGAAAACTGGGAAGTTACACGGTTCTTGGCGCCTTGTTACTTTCCCATGAACTGCCGGCCAATCTGCCCCAGATCGAGGTTGCCGACTCTTGCGGCTCCTGCACCCGATGCCTGGAAGCCTGTCCAACCCAGGCGATCGGGCCTGCCCGCCACCTGGATGCGCGCCTTTGCATCAGCTATTGGACGATTGAAAAAAAAGGAAGACTTGGAAACCAAGCCGGGGCCAATCTCCACGGATGGCTTTTTGGCTGCGACATCTGCCAAGAGGTTTGCCCTTGGAATCGCAAATCCCCAACGGGCTCCGCCCTTGGTCAAAGGGAAGACCTTTCCACGATTGACTGCGTTGCCCTGCTGCAAATGAGTGACGATGAAATTCGTTCGCTTGTCCGCGGTCTGGCGTTGAAACGGGCCAAACCCGCGGGACTGCGCCGAAACAGCCTTTGGATCCTCGGAAACACAGGCAATGCCACCCATCTTGCGATTATCCGCAGGCACACGGAAACCCAGGATGACGGGGTACGCGAGGCGGCGCTTTGGGCGGAGCGAGAAATCACCAAAAAGATGGAAAATCAGTAGGGCTTGGGCAGGTTTTTGCTTTTTTCCCAAGCTGCGACCCACAGTTCCGCTGTGAATTTCGCGGCAGCCTTGCACCTACCAAGCACAAAAGCCCTGCTCTCAGGCCCTGGTTCCTGGAATCCGCCCATTTGGTCAAGCCGGTATGCCTCATCCACCAACCTGTGAGATGACCGGAATTCGGACAATAGTCGGGTCCAAGGATTTTCAACAGCCTCTAACTTCAGCCCCTTGGCAATATCCTCAACGGAAATCCCGTGTTTTTCAGGAAACGCATCCAATCTGGCGTGGATTCCCTTCTGTAATGGAGGTTTTCCCTCCCGAATGCGACCGTCGTAGTCCCTTGTGGTGTGCAACGGCATGGCGCAATCGCCGGCGTAGTGCGCCAAAACTCCAGCGTAAACCAGACATCGCCACCGCCTGACGGGATCGTCCGGCTTTTCCCGCAAGTCGTGGAAGCAACAGGCAAGCTTTTCATAACTATCCATAAGGGCATGGGGAAGCAGTCCCACTTTTTCAGGCTTTTTCCCGAGTCGAATGATCAGTTGGATAGCTTGGTAACGGTCTTCGGGTATTTCATTGCCACCCAGGTCTTCCAGATCCAAAAAGTGCTCGGGCCCCTCCGAAGCGCGCAAGTGCTTGGTGCCAGGGTTTTTCCAGAGGTCTGGGTCACCGGCCATCTGGCCCAAGGCAGGGCCGGCCTGCCTGAAAAATTCAGGCAAATCCTCGGGAAGAGCTCGAACGGCAGCTTCAGCTATTCGGCCATGACCAACCACCCACCATGCTTGCAGGGAAAAATGGGCTGGTAGTAAATCGAACAGGATAAAGCAAAATAAAGCTGCCCAAACTACCAGCCTTCTAAAATTAACCATTTAAATCAAGGCCCCTATTTTGCCATTTAGTGAGAAAGTAACACCAGGCAATAAAAGAGAAATTGGGGAAACCCTAACAATCGAGCCGATAATTCTTGGTGTAGCGCCGGAGGGTACCACCATGGGCTCCAAACATTTGAACTCGCACCCCTTAACTAGTGTTGTTTTGGCACTTAGCTGGATGATTGTTTGCCCTCTGTTGGTTTTCTCACAACCCATCGGCCTCGGTAACCAGCCCGCTGCGCTTGGAATGGACAGTTTACGGATTAACGCCCCTCCAATCAGCGGAGTGGCTATTCCTATTCAACAGGCCCAAACCAGCGCCGTCTCTGGGACCGCACCCAATACAGGAATCCCCGGTCTCACCAACGGGACATACCTTGTTCCCCAAAACCAGCCCGCAGCACCGCAATTGGTACTGACTCAGGCAGAGCCCCCTCCGCCGCCACCCCCGCCAGGAATGGCACCAGCGCCTGCCTTCGCCTCCCCGCCCGGAACCAGTCCTTTGCCGCCCGGATTCAATCCGAACCTTCCCATCAGCCAGCAGGGAAATGGTACCCAGTTTTGGTCGCAGGCTTCGGAGCATTTGGGATTCAGTGGAGGATCGACCGCCAGGAAATGGTTCCAAAGTGATCACGCCTTTGACATCATGATCAGCCCTGTGAGCAACCCATTCTTTTTCGAGGATCCACGGGCACTGACCGAGGTTAGGCCGATCCTCCTCTACCAGTCACTCCCTGGCGGGCAACCCATAACGGGCAACCTGTGGTGGTACGGCACCCAATTGCGTTTGGCGATCACCGAAAAATTGAGCGTGACCATCCATAAACTCGGCGGAATCGGGTTCAACGGCAATGTGAACGCGGCAGGGATCAGCGAGGCGGAAACATCCAGCAGCTTCAGCGAATTTTGGCTTTCGCCCAAATGGACCTTTTATCGGAATGAAAAAAGCGGAACCGTCGCGGCCGCGGGTGTCCAGTTTGAGACCGCGACCGGAAGCTCGATGTACCAAGGCACCGGGGGGCTTGGCATCGCACCCTACGCCTCGGTGGGGCAGAATTTCTGGAGGACTTCCTACGGAAGCATGAACGCCATGGGAGTTTTCGCCTACAGCATCGCGGCGGGCGGTGACAGGTCCAGCTTTTTCAATTTCGGGGCCCATCTCGATTACGATGTGGCCAACTGGCATAAATTTTACCCATTTCTTGACTTGAACTGGTTCTCCATCACGGGGGGAGGATCCACCCTCCCGAATGTGAAGATTGAAGGTGCCGACCTAATCAACTTCGGGTCCGGCCCTTCCAACGGGATGAACCAGGTGAACTTAGCCACGGGCCTCCGCTACAAGTTCAGCGAGCCGATGCAGGCAGGCTTGGCCCTGGAATTCCCACTGACCTCGGTGGACAACACCATCGAAAATTTCAGGCTCAACCTGGACTTCATTTTCAGATACTAACCCTATCGCAAGAAACCCATGAAACATGCCCCCACCGTTTTCCTGCTCACTGACAGGCGAGGTACAACGGCATTGGCCCACCTCGAAAGGGAAGCGGCCGCGAAAGGAATCAGCCTGACCCCACGATCATTTGAAAATAATCACCAAATACACCCTGAGAACCCTGGGGAATTCGGGATAATTCATCTGGATTCCGGTTGGCATTTGGCAACCCACAGGGAGCAGGCTCTGCATGATTTGTGCCAATGGGTCCACCTGGCCCGGCGGCACGCTTTCCACCTTCCGGCCTCGCTTCAAAAGCTACCCGCCGAGGCCCAAGATTTCCTTGGCCGGGATTTGTCGATGTTGGCCAGTTACAGGGAAGGGGACTTCCTGATTGTGGCAGCCAGGGAACTGGAAAAATCGCCATTGCTCGAGAGTCTGAAACTTTGGCTGGTTCCCCAAGTGCCGATTGTCTTTCACGAGCGGCAAAACAACGAAATATCCGGGGAAGGGCCAATGCCTCCCCCGGATCTGGTTCATTGGTTCGAATGAGTTGCTGTAAAGCCCACCCAATCGATCATTTTGCCGGCGGGCTGGCTGGTGCCGAGCCTCCCTTATGCTCCTTGATCCACTCGGACCCTTCCTTGATCCCTTCCTTGATATCTTTCTCGGTCTTATTCTTGTCCACCTGGATGGTGAGGTTCCCGTCCTTGTTCGCAACGGTGAACCATCCGCGGGAATAACCGAAGCCAACGAACAGTACCACAGCCAAGCCGACCAACGATAAAAGGTTTTTCATGGCAAAATTCCCCAAAAATTGATGGATGGACCCTCCTACCCCAAATGGGGCCAACAAATCTATCCCATTTGCCCAATCTTATGGCCCCTTGATCCTGACCAGCCAATCAGGCTAAAGACGATTCATCTCACCGCAAACGAATTGCATCAGGCTCCGGAAACAAGCCCTTGTTCCCAGCAGAAAAAGACCAGGCCGGACTCGCCACGGGAAAAGTCAAATGGGACCTGTGGTCCCTAGCATTGATCTT
The DNA here is from genome assembly GCA_017853285.1 of Gemmataceae bacterium. GTDB lineage: Bacteria > Planctomycetota > Planctomycetia > Gemmatales > Gemmataceae > UBA6894. The sequence goes on along the minus strand of JAFMJU010000197.1, from coordinate 1,274 downwards.
GGCCTCCGCATTATTTCACCTGGCTTACTTGTGGATCCTTTGTCCGATCGAAATCTCCACGGATGAGGCCCATTACTGGGACTGGTCGAGACACCTGGATTGGAGCTACTACAGCAAAGGCCCGCTGGTGGCCTGGCTTATCCGGGTGAATTGCGAAATATTCGGCCCGCTTTCGGAAAGCCTTACCGGTTCCCTGATGGCAGGTCTGCGGACTTCCGCTGTTTTATTCGGGGCCGGCCTCCTGCTGGCGTTGCATCACCTGGCGAGGATCAGCTTCGCCTCCCCAAAAACCGGATTCGTCCTTGTGGCGGTTGCATTGACCTTGCCCCCGATTCATGTGGTTTCGCTGCTTTTAACCATTGATTCTCCCTACTGCTGCATCTGGGCCTGCGCCCTTGTCACCGCGCGTAAAGCGATTTTCACGCCATCAGGCAAAGACCTTCCCTGGTGGATACTGACAGGAAGCCTTGTCGGGATGGGGATTCTCGCCAAGTACACCATGGTACTTTTCGCTGGCAGCCTGTTCCTTGGCCTGTTGACCCAACCGGAATGGCGAGAAAAGCTGTCGCGCAAGGAACCATGGCTTGGCGCCACCACCGCAATCCTTTTCTGCGCCCCCATACTTCTCTGGAACATGGCCAACGGTTGGGTCACCTTTCGCCATGTCGGCAATCTGGCAGGCGTGGCCAAGGAAACGCCGGGAATCCACTGGCTTGGCCCGTTGAGGTACCTGGGTGGTCAAGCTGCCCTCCTGCTTTTCTTTTGGTTTGGAGTTTGGGCATTCTCCCTGGTTTCAGGAATTAACAGAACTCCCAAAAATCCCTCACGGTATTTCCTCTGGATCATGTCGTGGCCGGTTTTCGCCGTGTTCTTGGCTTTCAGCCCCAAAACTGGTGGGGGTGAAATCAATTGGCCTATCACCGCTTACCTTTCAGCCCTGCCCTTGGTCGCATTCATCGTTGAGCGGTGGTGGGACAACAACGGCCGGCCTGAGTTTCGAGGGTTGCGCACGGGGACCCGCATCACGGGGACCCTGGGCGTCTGCCTCACACTGTTCATGCTTTACAGCAGCCGCACCTACCCGGTGCTAAGTTTTTTGGCGGGGAAGTCTGGCGCAAACAATCCAACACCCCTGAGAAAGTTCGACCCGACCTGCAGACTCAAGGGATGGAGGAGCCTGGCTGCCAAAATGGACAGCCTGGTCCTGACCGAGGAGAACACCAATCCAGGCAGAACGATTCTCTGCGGAAACCGATGGAGCACCACTGGGATCC
>JAFMJU010000196.1 GCA_017853285.1 Gemmataceae bacterium | reverse complement strand
GGTTCGCCAACGGCTGGACCGGTGGCCTTCAACAAGTGGGCGCTGCCGGCTGCCGTGGTTTGGGACCCGGCAGGTTCCCAGCCCTCAATGGGGGCCAGTGATTTCAGCAATTCCTCTGGCAGTCCATTCCAGGAAACCGAGGAAGCCAGAGACGCATCAGGGTCGGGCATGGCAGAGACTCCGAATTGGGAGCCTGCCCCGCATCGAAGGGATACGGGTGGTTTGGGCGGGACCCGGTGTCTGGGAACCGGGATATCTTATTCTTTCCCGATAAGCGGTTTGAAAACAATGAGAAAATGAAAAATAAAGCCTGCAGATAAAGATTGCAGGCTGAAAAGATAGGAGATTGAAGGCGATTTTGGATTATTGAAGCAATAGAGGCGAGAAAGTTGTATCTGAACCAGGCGAGGTGGGGATTGACCCTGACGGGATTCGAACCCGTGTCGCAGCCTTGAAAGGGCTGTGTCCTAGGCCACTAGACGACAGGGCCGCCTGGAGCAGATAGATCAAAAATAGAGGCCAACGGGGCAGTTCGTCAAGTTGTGCCGGGGATTTGGCGGAAAAAGGTCCGGGCATGAGTCGAAAAACCGGTCACTTCGTTTTTTCCGGGACAGAGTCCCTGCCTAGCGACTAGCAGTCGATGGCGGCGGCAGGTTCACGCCAATCATTCCCGGAAACGGTAACCGACACCACGGACGGTTTCCACCAGCGAGTCGTCCTCGAGTTTGCGGCGCAGTGTCTTGATGTGGACATCGATGGTGCGTTCCAGAACCACGGCACCGTCGCCGATGGAGGCTTCCATCAGGTGGCGACGGGTGAACGCCCTGCCGGGCTGTGCCGCCAGGCATTGCAGCAGCCGGAATTCAGTCGGGGTGAGGTCGAGTTCGCGCCCGTTCAGAAACGCCTTGTGGCGAACCTGGTCGATGCGGATGGGGCCAGCATGGAGCGGACGCTCGGTCATGGCGACGGGTTCGCCCTCGGCCTTGCGACGCTTGAGGGCCTTGATGCGCTCGAGCAGGACCTTGACGCTGAACGGTTTGGTGACATAGTCATCCGCCCCCATGGAAAACCCGACCACCTGATCGGATTCCTCGCTTTTGGCGGAGAGGATGATGACCAGCACCTTTTTGGTTTTCTCGTTGGCGCGGAGTTCGCGGAGGATATCCACCCCCGGGATGCCGGGAAGCATCATGTCGAGCAGGACCACATCGGGCGGGTTGGCCTTGGCCATGTCCAGACCCGTCTTGCCGTCGGTGGCCTGGGCCACCTCGAACCCTTCCCGGCGCAGGTTGTAGGCGAGGCCCTCGGCCAGGGCGACCTCGTCCTCGATGATGAGGACGCGTTCGCGCGGGTTTTTTTCTGGATCTTCCATTTTGCCGGATGGGGCCATGGCGTGGTTCCTCGGTGCTGGTCCGACCGTTGAACGAATCGACTCAGCGGGGTTGGTGGCGGATGAGCTGGCCCTCCACCTGGTAGCAGACATCCTCGGCGATGTTGGTGGCATGGTCGGCGATGCGCTCGACATGGCGCACCACCGAGAACTGGGAGAGGGCGCACTCGATCAGGTCGGGCGAGGAGCGCATGGTCTTGGTGATCTCGGAGATCAGCTTGTTGTTGTAGTCGTCCACGGCGTCGTCCATGCGGATGACCCGGCGGGCCAGGTCGGAATCGCCGTTGACGAAGGCGTTGAGCGACTGGCGCACCATGGTCAACGCCAGGTCTGTCATGGTCTCGATGCCATCGGGAAATGGGGCGCAATTCAGCCTGGACATGTGGACGGCGCGTTCGGCGATCTCCTCGGCCAGGTCACCCATACGTTCCAGGTCGACCACGGCCATCATGGCGGTGGCGATACGGCGCAGGTCGCCCGCCACGGGCTGGTGCAAGGCGAGGATCTTGAGGCATTCCTCGGTGATGGCGTTCTCGTCGGCGTCGATCCGTGAATCGCCCTCCACCACCTCCTGGGCCAAACCGACATGGCGCTCGCGCAGCGCGCGGATGGCCTTGAAGATGGCCGACTCGACCAGGCCGCCCAGGGAAAGGATCAGACGCTGCAGGTTGTCCAGGTCGCGTTGCAGGTGGATGGACATGGAAGGTCCCCATGGGGTGACGCGGGAGGGGTCAGCCAAACCGGCCCGTGATGTAGTCTTCTGTCTGGCGCATGGCAGGTCTGGTGTATACCTGCTGCGTGGGGCCGTACTCGATCAGGCGGCCCTCGAAGAAGAACGCGGTCTGGTCGGACACGCGGGCGGCCTGCTGCATGTTGTGGGTGACGATGACGATGGTGTAGTTTTCCTTCAACTCGAAGATAAGGTCCTCGATCCGCGCGGTGGAGGCGGGATCGAGGGCGCTGGCCGGTTCATCCAGCAGGAGCACCTCGGGGTTGGTGGCCAGGGCGCGGGCGATACACAGGCGCTGGGCCTGTCCGCCGGAAAGGGCCATCGCGGAATCGTCGAGCCTGTCCTTGACCTCGTTCCACAGGGCGGCCCGTTTGAGGCAGAGTTCGCAGACCTCTTCCAGGATGCGCCGGTCATTCTGCCCCGCGACCCTCTGGCCGAAGATCACATTCTCGAAGATGCTCTTGGGGAAGGGATTGGATTTCTGGAAGACCATGCCCACCCGGCGGCGCAGTGAAACCAGGTCGAAATCGCGGGCATTGATGTCGCCGCCATCGAGCGCGATCAGGCCCTCGTGGCGGGAGTTGTCCACGAAGTCGTTCATGCGGTTGAGGCTGCAGAGAAAGGTGCTCTTGCCGCACCCCGAGGGGCCGATTAGCGCCATGACGCTGCGTTCGGGGATCTGGAGGTCGATGGAAAAGAGGGCCTGCTTGGAGCCGTACCAGAAGTTCCAGCCGCGGACCTCGAACTTTGTGCCGCGGTCGGCACCGTCGGGACCGCGCCCGGTGCGGGAACGCTCCTGCATGATGGCCGTGAAGGGCGTGTGTGGACCGGCGGGCATGGGAGTGGCACCTGGGCATTGCCGGGAGGGAAACGATTTCCCCGCTGTATCGGCGCCTGTTGTTTAACAAATCAATGTGTGGTTTTCGTGAAGAAGCGACCAAATTTCGGGGTGGCTTTGCCCGGCCACCCAGCGGGGGGGGGAGCCGGATTATTCCAGAATGATGGTCAGGTCAGCCAGTGGCTGGCCTTTTTCCTCCAGGGGCTCACCGGCCTGGATGACGCGAACAGCGACGGCCTTGCCCCCGGACAGCTTTTCCACCCGGTTGGGAATGCCAAATCGGCGCTCCACATGGCCACTGCCGGCGATTACCACCAGCCGATTGAGGCCGCGCTCCTTCTTGAATTGGGCCGCGGATGCCGCCATGCCGTGATCCCATGCCGCCATCACCTGATAGCTTTTCTCCTTGCGATCTTGCGAGGCTGTGCCGTTGCCGTGCATGGCGGCCAGGCGTTCCAGCCAGTGGGCTCGGTGTTCGGGCACCTGGAAATCCATCGGCCCGAGGTCTTCCTTTTCTTTGGCGCTGAGTTTGTCAAAGCCCTCGGCGCTGAGCCTGCGGGTGAGTTCGCGGGGAATGTTGAGTCCGGCCACAGGAAGGCGGTTCTGCCGGCAGAAACGCATGAGGGGGCCGTCGAGTTCCCACGCGTAGCCCCAGCGGCTTGCGTATTCGGTTTGGGCCAGCATGGCCGGCTCGTCGATGAGGCTTTCGCTGTGGTCGTCGAGCGGCTTTTGGAAGGGGCGGTGGAAAGCCTCCATGCCCAGGCCGGTCTTGGGATCGGCGGCATGCAGCAGTTGTAGGAGCCAGAGTTGGGCGCGGTGCTCGGGAAGGCTGTCGTGCCGCTCGCCGACGCAGACGAAATCGGCCGCCAGCAGCGCGTCGAGGAAAGCGCCCGTGGTGATCGGGTCTGTCTTCGCTCCCGCCACCAGTTTCATTTTGGGGGGCAGTTGGAGCCGGGATGCCCAAGGGACGGTGTCGGTGGATTTGAAATCCTCAAACGCCAGTACGGTTTGGCCGTGACGGGCAATTCCGGCCCCTCCCTTGCCTGGTACCTCCCAGAAGGCAACCAGGCCCTTGGCCGTCGCTTTTTTCCAATCCGGATGGCGGTGGGACCAGGATTGCTCGAGCGCCGTGGCCACCTCGGCCGCGGCCTCGGGAGTGTCGAGCATCAGGGTCCAGGCGGTGCAGCAGCTTTTTTCCTCGAGCCGGTCGCCACGCCAAGCTTTGGCGAGGGCGACGGCTTTCTCGCGGGTTTGGGGGCAGGCCAGCAGGGTTTCCATCAGCCCGTAGGCCCCTTTCACCTTGCCGGCTCCGAGGTTGATGGAGGCCTTGCGGGTACCTGGATCGAGGATGGCCCGGGTGGAGGTGGGCGGGTTGAAATAAGTCATGTCGACCGATTTCCAGCCACCCTTGGCCTTCAGCGACTGGACGAACCGGCCCCCCTGGCCGTAGAGGAAGGCATTTCGCAAATTACGGGCGGTCTCCAGCTTGCCCTCCAGCATTTTGCCGGCGGCTGGTTGCTCATCCTGCAGCACTTCCACCATGGCCAGGGAAGCGTCGCCCTCGATGAGCGCCGACAGGGCGAGGGCCTCGTCGTTGTTCTCATCGGCCTGATGTAGCTTGGCCCCGAGTTTTTGCAGGTTGAAATGCTGGTCCTGCAGCGCATGGACCAATTCGTGAATGAGCACGCCTTTTTGGTAGCTGCCTTTGACATCACTGAACAGCACCAGACGCTTGGCGGCTGGATCGTAGTAGCCCTGTTTGCCGGGGTCTTCGCCGCCGGGGCGGCTTACGCGCTCGACTCGCACCGGTTCCTTGAACTTCAGGCCCCGAACCTTCTCGATGCGGGCCTGGAGTTCGCGCACCTCTTTCAGGGCCGGATCCTCGCCCGTTGGAGCAGGATTCTGGCTGGCGAAGGTTTGAAAACCCAAAGCCACGAATGCCAAGGCGGCAAGGGACATCATGCGGGCAATCTCCGGAGGCGGGCGGGACCGGGCTGGTATGATTCAGGCCGGGCCGGAAAGGATCGATCCATATCCCGATTCTAACTTTTGGACGCGTGGTTTCCCATGAATCCTGAAAAAAACCATTGGGAGGCCGGTGGCATGCCTCCCATGAGGCCGGGGCGGGCCATCGTGGGCATGTCGGCAGTGCTTCTTCCGTTTGACCCGTCCGGCAAGCCGGATTGGGAAGGGCTGGAGGTTTTGGTTGACCGCACCTTCCGTGCCGGCCTTGTGCCGGCGCTGAACATGGACACCGGATATGGCCCGCTATTGAGCCACAACCAGCGCCTGGAAGCGTTGAGGATCGGCGGAACTTTGGCGAAGGGACGCAAGTTCGTGGCGGGGGCCTGCGTGCCCGACCGGCCCGGGGATGGATTCCAACCCGAGGCTTACCGCAAAGAAATCGCCGCCATCGATCAGGCGGGTGGAATACCGGTGTTGATGCAGTCGCACGGGCTGACAGCCCTGGGGGGGCCTGAACTGGTGAAAACCTACCGGGATCTGGCAGGCAACTGCCCCCGGGGCTTCATCGGATTTGAACTGGGCAAACAGTTTTCCTCCGCCGGGCAGATCTACAGCCTGGATGTGTACCGGGAACTGTTGGACATACCCCAATGCCTGGGGGCCAAACATTCCTCGCTGGACCGCATGCGCGAGTGGGACCGGCTGGCATTGCGGGACTGTTACCGCCCGGATTTCCTGGTGCTGACGGGTAACGACCTGGCGATCGACATGGTGATGTACGGCAGCGATTACCTGCTGGGGCTGAGCGCCTTTCATCCGGAGTCGTTCGCCTTGCGGGACCGGCTGTGGCGGGAGCGGAACCCCCATTTTTTCCATGTGAATGACTGGCTACAGTACCTGGGTTTTTTGACCTTCCGTGATCCGGTGCCCGCGTACAAGCACTCGGCGGCGCAGTTCCTGCACCTTCGGGGCCTGATCCGTCATCCGAGCACCCATCCCGATTGCCCGAAGCGGCCCGAAACCGACCTCGACCTGATGCGCCCTATTCTTGAACGGCTGGAAGGGATGATCCAGAGTTGCGGGGAGCGTTGAACCCTCATGGTGGACACTGACCAAGCCCCCGGACGGGATTTTCTGAAGCTGGCATCGGTGCGGGAGGCCGGAACCCTCAGGGAACATTGCCGGCAGCGGGGCATTGATCTGCCGGTGGACGACGCGTATCTGCCAGGCGGCCCCATGGATGCTCCCTTGGCGACCGCGGCCGGCGAGTCCCCCAACCGGTGGGCGATTTTGCCCATGGAGGGCTGGGACGGCACCCCGGAGGGTTTGCCCACCGATTTGACCCGCCGGCGCTGGAGGCATTTCGGTGCCAGCGGTGCGGGGCTGATCTGGGGGGGCGAGGCGGTGGCTGTCCGCCACGACGGCAGGGCCAACCCGAACCAGTTGGTATTGAACGACCGCACCGCCCGGGAGTTGGAGGTGCTGAGGCAGGAACTGCTTTCGGCGCACCGGGAGGCGATGGGGGAAAGATCGCGGCCGGTGGTCGGCCTGCAATTGACGCATTCAGGCAGATGGTCGCGCCCCAATCCGGGCGGCAAGATGGAACCGTGGATCGCCTACCACCATCCCATCCTCGACCGGCGCAGCGGGGGTGGCCTGCCGCACCACCTGATGACAGACGATGATTTCGCGCGTTTGATCGACCAGTTCATCGAGGCGGGGGTGCTGGCGGCCCGGTGCGGGTTTGATTTTGTGGATATCAAGCACTGCCACGGTTATCTGGGCCATGAGCTGCTGGGCGCGGTGGATCGGCCCGGGCGTTTTGGCGGCCCGCTGGAAAACCGGGCCCGGTTCCTCACCGAGATCGCAGAAGGGCTGCGGGCCAGGGCTCCCGGTTTGGCCCTTGGCTTGCGTTTGAGCATTTTCGACTCGCTGCCCTACACCAAGGGGCCCGGGGGCGCGGGTGTGCCCGAGCCGTGGCCCGGCCCTTATCCGCACGCCTTTGGGGGAGACGGCACGGGGACTGGATTTGATTTGGCTGAACCGGCGGAGTTTCTGAGGCTGGCCCAGCGCGCCGGTGTGCGGCTGGTATGCACCACCGCCGCCAGCCCCTATTACAACCCCCACCTGCAGCGGCCGGCTGCCCAGCCTCCCTCGGATGGTTATCTCCCCCCGGAGGAGCCGTTGGCCGGGGTGGCACGGCAGATTCAGGCGACGGGATTTTTGAAAAATCAGGTCCCGGGGATGGTCTGGGTGGGATCGGCTTATTCTTACCTGCAGGACTGGTTGGGCCCGGTCGCGCAGGCTGTGGTGCGGGATGGGCTGGCGGACATGGTCGGCCTGGGGAGGATGGTGCTGAGCTACCCGAACCTGATCCGTGACCTGGAAAAGGCCGGGCCGATCGACCGCAAAAGGATCTGCCGGACCCTGAGTGACTGCACCACGGCCCCGAGGAACGGGCTGGTCTCGGGCTGTTATCCCCTGGACCCGTTCTACAAGG
>JAFMJU010000195.1 GCA_017853285.1 Gemmataceae bacterium | reverse complement strand
CCCGGGTTGTTTACCACAAGCTATTGGACCCGGACCATAAGCGGCTCAGGACATTGGTTCACGATGGAACCATGCGCTCGGTCCGAAGCGGCTACGCGACACTCCTCGAGCCCCGGCAAATCAGCAGCGACCAGTTTTCCGAGTGGATTTCGGGCAGGAACCCGGGAACCTATGTCGCGGTCCATTATGTCAAACTGATCGATTTCACCTTTGGCATCGCCTCCGGACAAAATTGGGAACTTAAAAGGATAAGCGCGACCGGCCAACGCGGGATTGCCGGTCCCGCGCAGGGAAACACCTGGGACAGCGTCCAATTGCGGATCGAATACGCCTATCCGGACGGGCGCGAATCGGCGTTCGACATCCACACCAGTTGGGTCAATCCGGATTGCTTTCCGGGCTATGTTGACCAGGAAGTCCAGTTTCGTTTTGAAAACGCCACCTGGCTCGCCCACCAGCGCAAACGCGGCGTGGAGCTTTCAATCGAAGGCCTGACCCCCCAAACCATCAAGGAAACCCCCAACCACCATTACAACGCCGAACTCCTCGAGCCCTGGAACGAACGCCGCAGGCGTGGCTATGGTCTGGAGGTGATCAACAAGTTCCTGGAAGACCTGGCGCACCTGGAATTCGGCGGGCCCGAAAACCAAAAGATCAATCGCCTGCGATCGCTGCGCGGGCAGTCCTGGTGCGACCTCTCGGCGGACAGGAACACCGTCGCGATCGTCCAGGCCATGGAGGCGATCCTGGATTGTCACGCCCAGGGGGCTCCAGGAGCCTGCGCCCTCATCAACACCCCGGAAGGCGGAATCACCCTGAAATTCCCGGGATCATCTGAAAAAAGAGTCCTTTATTCCAATAGGGTTTGATTCCCTTCAGAAACGATGGTCCCGCCCCCGGAAGGAAATTGATGCCATGGAAAAAACACCAAAGTCCATCCATCATGACCATGAACCGGTTTCCAACCGTGAAAGGGATTATGCCGCCTTGGCGGAGCCCAAATGCCTGAGAACCTTCACACCAACCCAGGCCGTCCTCGCCAGCGGCGCCGGCTCCCATGTTTGGACACCCGATGGCAGAAGATTGGCCGATTTCACCTCGGGGGTGCTGGTCGCGAATCTCGGGCATAATCCGAGCCATTGGACCCGCCGATTCTTGCAACTGATGGGATGGCAAAATCTCCCTGATTCCAAGTGTGAAATGAATTCGCAACCTGCAAACCAGCCAGCCGTAGAAGGCTGGTTTCAGGCAACGCCCCTGACCGCCTACAACGCCCTGACTCCGGTGGAGGTTGCCGCCTCCAGGATGCTGGTCCAATGCTGCTCCACTCGCCCGGGCGGTGGACGGCTTCAACAAGTGCTGTGGGCCGCCTCGGGGTCGGAAGCGGTGGTCAAGGCGCTTTGGGCCGCCCTGGGGCGTGACAAATCCCGGGATTTGATACTGGCCTCCCGGCACGGGTTTCATGGAAAGAAAGGGCTTGCCGGTGCCGTGACCGGCAGCGAGAAGGACAAGGAACGTGACGGCAGGGTGCGGTTTTTCTCGTTCCCCATGGAAGAGTGTCGCGACCTTTCCATGCGGGGTATACCGTTTGATCCAGCCCCATACCGCAGGGAACTGGAATCGATCTGGGTGAACCACGGGGGCAAGTTCTCCGCCCTGATCACGGAACCGTACCTGGGAGGCGGCGGTTCATTCCATCCGCCCGCGGGCTTCCTGCAAATGCTTCAGGCATTCTGCAGGGAAAAGGACATTGTTTTCATCCTGGACGAAGTCCAATCAAACTTCGGGCGCACCGGAGACCTGTTCGCTTTTGAAACCTACGGGCTTGAACCGGACCTGGTTGTTCTGGGCAAGGGACTGGGCAACGGCATGCCTGTCGCCGCCGTGGTGGGCCGGGGCGATCTGCTGGGAAGCATGGATTTCGGCGAGGGCTCGGACACCTGGAGCGCCAATCCCCTGGCATCAGCGGCTGTCCTGGCAACATTGGAATCGTTTGACAGGGACAACCCCATCCAGAACATGAAAAAATCGTCCGCAATCATCGAAACCGGCCTGCTTGCGCTGAAGGGGGAAATCCCATTTGTCGCGCATGTGCGGGGCGAAAAAGGCGGGATGGTTTGGGGGGTGGAAATGCGGGACCATGGCGGGGTTCCCGCAAAAGAATGGGCCAACCGGTTTGTCCTGGAGTGCTACAGGGGAGAAGGAACCGAGGGAATTCACCTTCTTGGGCCCCTGGCGCAAAAGGTTGTCCGGATTTCTCCCCCGCTCGTGATCACCGAGGAAGAGGCGAGTTGCTGCATGGCCCTCATGATGCGGGCTGCCCGACGCCTGATCGCCCCAAGGCTATGATGTGATCCATGGAAGCCTATTTCGACCAAATACTCGGTGGAATCGCAGATCTGTTTCCCGACGGGAGCTTTCCGGCCCAATTATTCAACCTGCGAGCCTTGGTCGCGCTGACTTTTGTCGGGTCCATCTGCGGGCTGATGGGGTCCATGGTTGTCGGGAGCCGGATGGCGTTTTTCAGTGACGCGCTTGCCCACTGTGCCTTCGCAGGCGTCTCCATCGGTTTTCTGGTTTTCGAATTGGCGGTCGGGGGCCAAGGCAAAGATGACGGGAATTTCTGGCTGACGGTGACCCCACTGATGATTTTTTTCGGGGCGGTGGTGGGATTGGGAATAGCACAGGTTCGGCACCGCACCAGGTTGGGAAGCGACACGGTGATCGGCGTCTTCTTTGCCGGTTCCCTCGGATTGGCAGCCGCCCTCAGCCAATTGGTCCGCAAGCGTCGGTTATTTAACCTCGAGGAGTTTTTATTCGGGGATCCCCTTCAGGTTCGCTCCAGCGACCTTTTATTTTTGGCGGTTGCCTTGGCGCTGGTTTGCCTGTTCCTCCGTTTTTTCTTCAACGGCCTTGTCCTCGGAAGCTTCAATTCAAGTCTCGCGCAATCCAGGAAAATCCGACACACCCTCCTTCAACATGGATTCATCATCCTTCTCGCTATTGTGGTAAACCTTTCTCTGCGGATTGTCGGTGTACTTCTGATCAACGCCCTGCTGATCGTTCCTGCGGCAACCGCCATGAATTTGAGCAAAAACTTAAGGCAAATGTTTTGGCTAACCCTAGCTATCAGCTTGGCCACTTCCATATTGGGGCTTTTGCTCAGCTGGGAATGTTCAACCGCTGGTTACCCGTTGGGAACTTCCGGCGCCATTGTCCTTTTGAATGTGACCCTTTTCACGGGTTCCCTTTTTGCCCTCCGGGAAGGCTCTCCCCAAAGGTCGTAATCGCGCATGACTGATTGCCTTCGGGGGCTAGCCGGACTGGAGAGCCGGTTTTAAGGGAACACCATGGAGTATTTGGAAAACTTGTCGGATAATGAGCTGTCGAGGCCGCGGATTCACAGGAAACGGATACAAGCATGGCCGATACGGAAGTCCTCCTGAAGATCAAAGACTTCTTGCTGATCTTCACCAGCATCTTTTACGAGGCACTGCCATTCATCGTCCTTGGGGCATTGATCGCCGGGCTGCTGGAGGAATTCCTTCCCGGCAGTTTGCTGGCAAGGATATTTCCAAAAAGCGCGGCCATCGGAGTTTTCGCCGGAGGGGTTTTGGGGCTGGTTTTCCCCATGTGCGAATGCGGGATCATCCCCATCATGAGGAGGTTACTCCGCAAGGGATTGCCCCTGAGCAGTTGCGTCGCCTACCTGCTCGCCGGACCGGTTATCAATCCGATCGTGCTGTTCAGCACCTTCATGGCCTTCAGCGGCATGGAGGACACCCTTTTATCCGACGGCAGGTCCCAATGGGGCGCGATTCCCATGACTTTGGCCAGGGCATTGGGTGCCTATCTGGTTGCGGTGGGGACCGGCATGATTGTCCATTTCCGGTTTGCTGATCCCGATCAAGTCCTTGTCCAAGGCGCCGGAGGCAAAAACAAGGAGGATGCGGAAGTCAAAGCGAAAGATATTTGGTCCAGGCTGGACCGCATCACCGGAGTCGCGGTTCATGATTTTCTGGATATCGCGTTTTTCCTGACCCTCGGGGCGCTACTTTCAGCTAGCATTCGCCTTTTTCTAACCCAGGATGAGATCAGCGCGCTCTCCGACACCTGGCCGATCCTTTCCATCGGCCTGATGATGTTGGTTGGATTCATCCTGTGCCTATGCAGCGAGGCCGACGCGTTCGTCGCTGCAAGTTTTGTCAAAATGATTCCGGCGGCAAAACTCAGCTTCCTTGTTTTTGGCCCCATGATGGATTTGAAGCTGCTGCTGATGTATACGCGGATTTTCAAACCGAAACTCATAATCACCATCATCGCAGCCGTTGCCATCCAAGTTTTTGCCTACATGGCAATCACCCATTTGGTGTGGTGGAACACATCCACCCAACCCGGCGCGGGCCAATCCCAAGTTGTTTTGGAGGAGAAGAAACAACCATGAGCGACCCAACAAAACCTTCCTTCTCCCTCCCCATGGCCGGTGGGGATTCCGGCCAGGTAGACCACCACGGGCACAGCCATGAGGGGGCCGGGCACTCAGGCCATGGACACGCGCAAACGGAGATTCTCATGCAGGCCATCTTGTGTGGATGCCTGGGATTGGTCGGGGTTTTCCTTTATTGGGGTAATAAGGTTGAAATCATCCTGGCGACCAAATTCCACAACTGGCTTTTGGCTGGATCCATCACCCTGATAGTCCTCGCCCTGGCCAGGATTGTTTCGGTTTGGCGATTGACTAGCACAGGCAATGCGATCGCTGGCGGATGCTGTAACCATGCCGACCATCAGCACGACCACGAATCCTGCAATGACCCGGGACATCAACATGATCACCCCCATGGGGCACACGGGTGCGAAGAGCATGGACATTCCCACGCCTACGAACCCATCAAGGCCGTCGTGCTGATGATCCCTGTGGGCCTTTTCTTGCTCAATTTGCCGAACAGCAGCTTCGCGGCTGTGCAGGCCCTTGACCTGAACCAAGTGGAGATCAGCTCATCGATCGCGGACCGCGGGACGGAAAACAATGTGAGTTTCCTCCAATTGGAAAGGGCGGCCCAGCGCGACGAAGCCAGGCAGCTTTACGAGGGAAAAACCGTTGCCCTGGTCGGACAATTTCAAGGCAATGACGATAAAAAATTCACCCTGATACGTTTCAAAATGAACTGTTGCGCCGCCGACGCCGTCCCCCTCAAGGGGGCCATGTTCGTCGATCCGAAAGCTCCGGCAAAAATTGACCACCCGCGTTGGAACAAAAAATGGGTCAAGGTAAAGGGGCAGGTCCAGTTCATCAAAATGAAAGACGGGACATTCATCACCGCGCTTGTTTTGCGCCCCAAAGACGACAATGACCTGAACGGCGACTGGATCCAGGAAACGATTCCTGATTCCATTTACCTTCAAAACTAAGCCACCAAACGAGGTCACCAAGTGATGCGATTTTCCCTGCTTGCTTTCGGGGGTTTCAGGTTCTGGAAAACCTGGCTTTCCCTGTGCTTTCTTCTTTTCCCATTCGCCGTGCTATCGGCCTGTCCCTTCTGCACCATGCAGGGTCAAACCCTCACCGGTGATGTGAACGCCGCCAGCCTGGTCCTCTACGGAACCCTGAAAAATGCGAAGCTTTTACCAGGAGGAGACGGCCTTCAGGGAACCACGGAACTGGAGATCGACGATGTCATCAAGGACCACGAAATCCGAGGTGGAAAGAAAGTCCTGACTTTGCCCCGGTACGTCCCACCCTCCAAGGACGCCCAATACAAATATCTCGTCCTTTGCGATGTCTTCAAAAACAAGATAGATCCCTACCGTGGCGTTGCGTTTCTGCCGGAAAGCAAGGTTGGGAATTATCTGAGTTCCGCGCTGCGCCTAAAAGACGCCCCAGCGAACGAAAAGCTCAAATTCTTTTTCAATTGGCTGGATAGCGCCGATCCTGAAATCGCAAACGACTCCTACAAGGAATTCGGCAACGCGGATTACAAGGATTTCAGAGCCATGGCATCAACCCTGCCTGCCGACAAAATCGCCGGCTGGCTGAAGGACAAGGCGACACCTGGCTTTAGACTCGGCCTTTATGCCTCGATGCTCGGCCACTGCGGTACCAAAGACCAGGCAAAAATCCTGGAGGACCTCCTGGACGACAAGGAAAAACGCCTTTCCAGTTCCATAGACGGCGTCTTGGCCTCCCTGGTCCTTTTGGACAAGGAAAAAGGCTGGAAACGGATCACAAGCACCTTGTCCAACCCAAAGGAAGAATTCATGCTGCGTTTCGCGGCACTGAAAGCGGCCCGTTTTTTCCATGATTACCGACCGGACGTTGTCCCTGTTTCCCAGACCGTTGAGGCATACAAACCGTTACTTGACCAAGGGGATATCGCCGACCTAGCCATCGAGGATCTTCGAAAATGGAAGGCATGGGACATGGCTGATCTGGTGCTTTCCATCAAATCCAAGGAAGCCGGCAAAGTAGCCATTGTTCGACGCGCCATTCTTCGATTCGCCCTACGTTGCCCAGGGACCGCAGCCAAGGCGTTTGTTGAGAACGCCCGGACTGAAGACAAAAGGTCCGTGGAAGACGCGGAGGAGTTGCTAAAGCTGGAGGAGACACCCCCTGCCCCTCCAGCATCTGAAAAAAAGGTTCCCGCCAGCAAATGACAAGAACGCGTTGCAAGCACCTGCTCGTTTGCTTTCTGGTCATAATTGCCGAATTTCGTAAGGCAAACGGGTGCACTCTTTGCGCCTCCGTCAAACTTGTTTCCACCTTCCGTGAAGATTTTGCCAATCCATGGGTAAATGTCATTGCCAGCGGCCGATTGGGCAAAGCCACCCTGGGTCCGGATGGGGCAGGACTGACCGAATTCACGGTTGGGCAAGTTTTTCGCAAGCCAAAGGGTTGGGCTGATGCCCAAGTGCTTGCCTTTGACAAATATCTCCCCGGTGGAGAAAAGACCCCTGACTCGGTTACCGTTCTGTTGGGAAACTGGGAAAAAAACCGACTGGTGCCGATGCGAGCCATTCGCCTTGAATCGTTTAAAAGCCTTCCAGTCATTCAAAACCAGGTCGCTCAAAAATCAACTCCAGACGCCCGATTCCTCGTGGAGATATTCCCCCGATTGATTCTTCGGGAACCCGAATTGGCATCGGACGCCTTCATGGAATGGGCCAAAGCCGAAGATAATTTGGTGGCCGCCGCAGCCAGGAAGCTTCCCCCTGACCTGGTACGCGGTCTTCTACAAGAACAAGCCAATCCTTCCGAAAGACTGGGCCTCCTGTCCTTTCTTCTGGGATGCTGTGGAAGCCCGGACAGGGACTCCACATTTTTGGATCAGGCTCTCCAATCGAAGGATCCGCGATGGAAAAACGCAAGGGACGGCTTGTTGGCAGGGTTGGTCCTCCTGAATCCCACATTGGGATGGAAAAGGGCCCTCGAGT
>JAFMJU010000194.1 GCA_017853285.1 Gemmataceae bacterium | reverse complement strand
GGCTGGACAGCCGGAATTTCGCACGCCATTACCGGCAGCGCCTCAGGGCCGAGGTTTTGCTGGACGCGGTGAGCGATGTGACGGGAATTCCCGAACAGTTTGACGCCATGCCGCCCGGATCCCGCGCCATACAGGCGTGGACGGTGCGTTTTGAATCGCAATTTCTGGATGCCTTTGGCCGTCCCGATCCGAATCAGGACCCTCCCTGCGAGAGGCTGGGACAAACCACGGTGGTTCAGGCGCTTCACCTGATGAATTCTCCGAACATCGAGCGCAAGGTGAGCGACGATCGGGGCAGGGCCCGGACGCTATCCGACGCGGTGGCCCGTGGCCAAAAGAAACCCGAGGATGTGGTGCGGGAACTGTATTTGCGGGCCTATGGCCGCTTTCCTTCCACGGAGGAGACGGCCAAAAGCCTGCGCCTCCTAGCCAGCATAGAAAAAGCCAAGCTGAACCGGCGGGAGTGGGTGGAGGACATGATGTGGTCCCTGCTCAACTCGCCGGAATTCCTGTTCAAGGACTGAGGGGTGTCGTCATGAAAACCCGGAAACCGAACCGTTGTCTGGGCCCCAGCCGGCGCGACAGCCTGCAACTTGGATTGACCGCCTTGTTGGGGGGAGGGCTTGCCACCGCCCTGCGCGCCTCCGGTTCGGGGACAGACCGCGTGCCAGGCGTGGCCAAGGCCTGCATCCTTATCTGGATGGATGGCGGTCCAACCCATTACGAAACATTCGATCCCAAGCCGGATGCCCCGGCCGAGTACCGGGGAGAATTCAAGACGGTGGCGACCGGTACGCCCGGGGTGTTTTTCTCCGAGCACATGAAAAAACTGGCGGCCATGTTCAACAGGCTGTCGGTGATCCGTTCCATCCGTCACGACCAAGGCAACCACGGCGCCGGCAACCACTACATGATGACCGGTGCGCCACCCCGCATACCGGTCGGGTGCGGCGCCTTTGTCAGTTTCCATCCCAGCCTCGGTTCGGTGGTGTCGCATGAGCTGGGCGCCCCTCCCGGTGTGCCGCCCTACTTCAGCCTGGCCGGGATGGCCCGTTCCGGCGGGCCGAATTTTCTGGGGGAAAGCCACGCCCCGTTTGTGGTCAACGGCGACCCCAACAGCGCCGGTTTCAGGGTGCGGGATGTGCAGCTTCCCGCGGGATTGGTTTCAGCCCGCCATGACCGCCGCGAGAATTTCCGCAAGGAAATCGACACCTTCAGGCGTGATTTGGACAAGGCGGCCGCCGACCCCGCCGTGGCCCTGGATCAGCACTATCAACAGGCCGCGGACCTGATGCATTCGGAGCGGGCGCAGGCGGCATTTGACCTGTCTCGTGAACCGGTGCGTGTGCGTGAACTGTACGGCCGCAATTCATTCGGCCAGCGTGCCTTGCTGGCCAGGCGGCTGGTGGAGGCAGGGGTGCCGTTCATCACCATCAACGACGGGGGATGGGATCATCACACCAAGTTGTTTGACGCGCTGAACAAGCGCCTGCCCCCGTGGGACCAGACTGTCGCCGCCTTGATCAGCGACCTGGAACAGCGCGGCATGCTGGATAGCACCCTGGTGATCGCCTTGGGGGAGTTCGGGCGCACGCCGCAGGTCAACAAGGACGGTGGTCGTGACCACTGGTCCAACGCCATGAGCGTGTTGTGGGCCGGTGGGAAAACTCCCGGTGGCCAGGTGATCGGCAGCACCGACAAGAAAGGTTTCGCGGCCCTGGAGCGGGTGCTTTCACCGGAAAACTTCGCCAGCACGATCTACCGCAAGCTGGGAATCAACCCGGACCATATCCTGTACGCGCCCAACGGGCGGCCCAACCTCATTGTCAGCGACCCGACCCCCATCCGGGAATTGATGGGATGACGCGAGTTTCCGGCTTGCTGCTGGCGCTTGTCCTCGGGCTTTCCAGCAGTTCAGGGGCGGGCGCTGCCCCTGCCATGGATTGGCTTTTCCCCGCCGGGGCGAACCGGGGCGGTACTGTCGAGGTCACGGCGGGCGGCAAGTTTGACCAGTGGCCCGCAAGGTTTGTCTGCAATCATCCCGGGGTCAAGGTCAGCCCGCTGAAAGAGAAAGGCAAGCTTTCCATCCAGGTTGCGGCCAACGCCCAACCGGGCCCTTGCCTTATCTGGGCCGTGGACGATTCCGGCCCGGGGAACTCCAGGCCGTTCGTGGTGGGGCATCTGCCCGGAGTGACCGCCAGGGAACCGGACAACGAACCCTCCTCGGCCTTGCCTGTGACCATTCCCGCGGTGGTTGAAGGGAAACTGGAAAAAAGCGGAGATGTCGACTGCTTCACGGTGGAATTGAAGGCGGGGCAAACCCTGGTGGCGTCCCTGATGGCCAACCACCTGTTGGGAAGCCCGATGGACGCGGTGATGCAGGTGGTTAGCCCGGCAGGAATTGTCCTGGCACAGAACAACGATGCCGGGAGCCTGGACCCGGAAATCGTGTTTCGGGCGGAAACGGCGGGGGCGTACATCGTTCGCCTGTTCGCCTTTCCCAGCGCCCCCGATTCATCCATTCGTTTCGCGGGCGGGGATTCCTACATTTACAGGTTGACGCTCACCACCGGGGCTTTTGCCCGTCATGCCTGGCCCTTGTCAGTGGGGAAAGCGCAGGCAACCGCCCATGTGGTGGGATGGAATATCGGGGGTGATTCAGCGGATGGAAAAGTGATTGCCAAAAGTCCGTCGGGCCAGGGATTGGTTTGGTCGGACGGGTGGGCCAATTGGGTTCCGGTGGTTTTGGTGCCGGGTGAATCGGGTCTTTGCCAACCAGAAACAATGGCTACCCGGCCATTGCCCCTGTCGATATCCGCCGAGGCGCTTGGAAAGGATGCCGCCCAAATCCGGGTGGTATTGGCCAAAGGCAAGCAATACCGCTTGCAAGCCCGCTCCAGCGGGTTGGGGCTGACCATGTTTCCCAGCATCCGGCTGATGGACCCGGCCGGAAAAGTGGTGAAAACCTTCGAGCCCAAGGGGTTGCACGAGGATCTGGACACCACCCTTCAGGCCGCTGTGGACGGGCAGTACCTGCTGGAAATTCGGGAGGCCCATGGGATAGCGGGGGACCGTCGGGTTTGCCTGGTGACCTTGGGGGAAATCAAACCGGATTTCAATCCTATGTTGGGCGCCGAGACGGTGGTGGCCGAGGCGGGAAAACCCGGCGTGATGACAGTGTCCCTCAACCGGACCGGCGGGCTGTCCGGCCCGCCTCGTTTTCGTTTGGAGGGTTTGCCGGAGGGCATGCCATGGAGGGCTGAACCAGACAAGGATGCCACCAAGCCCGTGAAAATCATCCTGGGTGCCGACAATAACACCCGGGCCTTTTCGGGACCGGTGAAGCTGTTTGCAAGCGTTGATGACATTCCCGAAAAACAGGTTTGGGCCGGATCAAGCTATCCAGGATTGCAGGTGATGGAACCATGGGTGCATCTGCCACCTGCCAAGCCGATGGCCAAGGAAGAGGCAAAACCTGCAAAGCCCATGGAGAAAAAGAAGTAGGCCGGAAAAGGAAAAACCGGCGTCCCTCCACTTGCGGGAGAGACGCCGGTGAAAAATCCCGGCTTGGTTATCAATCGCGTCGCTTGTCACCGGGGCGATTCTGTTTTTCCAACTGATCGATCAGCCTTTCCACATTCCGCTCCAGCTTGCTGAGCCGTTCTTCCAAGCCCCGCATGGCGCGCGGACCGCCGGGCCCCATCGGACCCCCGGGGCCACCCATTCCCGGTTGGCCGAAGACCATGATATTGGGTCCGCCGGGGCCAAAGCCCCCGGCGCCACCGATGCCACGAATCTCCTGACGCTTCCCATCAGGACCAATGAAAAATCCCTCCATGCGGGTTTCGCCACCCGGTCCCTCGGCCCTGCGGACTTCCACGCGCATTTCCCTGCGCTCTTCCCGCCGGCCGTCTCCAGGGCCGGATGGTCCCATGGAGGCACGCAGTTTTTCGGCTCGTTGGCGCAATTCTTGGGATTCGCGTTCCCGGCGCATCAATTGTTCCTGGATCTCGCGCAATTCGTTTTCCACAGCCTCACGCCTCTTGTCGCGCCCGGCGCGCTCTTTTTCCTCCTCCATGCGCTGGCGCTCTTCCCTTTCACGGGCTTGGGCGCGCTCCCGTTCGGCACGCTCCTTGTCTGACCGTGCCTGGCGCTCACGGGCTTCGGGGTTGTCCCGTGGGCCATCCTTCCGTTGGTCCTTTGGTTGATCTTTGGGTTCCTGGGCCTGCAGGGTGGCAGTGGCTCCCGTGACAAGCCAAAACGCGCACCCGGTCATTAAGAGACGACGCCAATTGAATGCCAACATGATTCACCTCAAAGCAAGGCAGGAGAGGAGCTAAAAACACGCTCCTTGGGTGTACCAGATAAGGGGTTTGGGGACAATGAGTAATCCGTTTGTTGTCAGCTAAAATCCGTCATTTTAACCCGCTAGAAACTTCACGGGAAAAGGGTTTCACCGCAGTTTCGCTAGGATGAGATGGTGTAGTCCTGTGCGTTTGGGGGTGTGATTGTTTTCATGGCACTGTTGGTGGCGGACAAGGTGGGGGTTTGGAGGGGGGCGGGGCCCGGCCGCCGCCAGGTGGTGCGTGATGTCAGCCTTCAGGTGGCCTCGGGTGAACTGTTTGGCCTGCTGGGGCCCAACGGGGCTGGCAAGACCTCGCTGTTGTCCGTGTTGAGCGGCTTGGAGGTTCCGGGTTCTGGTGAGGTATGGCTGGAGGGGAAGCCGTTGGCCCAAACCCACCCTGGGCGAGTGGGTTTGGCACCCCAGGATCTGGCATTTTATGGCAACTTGACCGGTCGGGAAAATCTGGAATTCGCCGGCCAGCTCTACGGTCTGGCGGGGGCGACCCTCCGTGACCGCGTGGAGCGTTTGCTTGCAAGCGTTGGCCTTGCCGATTCGGCCGGCAGGCTGGCCAACACCTACTCCGGCGGAATGCAGCGCCGGTTGAACATGGCCCTGGCGCTGGTGAGCGACCCGGCGATCCTCTTTTTGGACGAACCCACGGTAGGTGTGGATCCGCATTCCCGAAACCTGCTTTTTGAGCAGATCCGTGATTGGAACTCGGGCGGCCTCACCATCGTGTACATCAGCCACTACATGGAGGAGGTGCGCGAGCTTTGCCCGCGCATCGCCATCATGGATCATGGCCAGGTTGTGGCCTGTGACCGTGTGGAAACCTTGCTGGCCCGGGAAAGGGGAACCCTTCGTGCCCTGTTGGAGGGCGAGATTGCGGCGGATCTGCCCGGCCGGCTTGGATTGATTCCGCTGGGCATCCAGGATGGCTGGGCCAGTTGGAGTTGCCATGAACCTGACCGGATAGCCCCCGAATTGGTTCGGCTTGCCGAGCAGGCTGGTTGCCGGGTGCGCCGTCTGGAGACACGGCCGGCCGATTTGCAACAGGTATTCCTGGGACTGACGGGGAACGCGCTGCGCGATGAATGAGCCGGTCCGATTCGAGCGCCTTCTTTCGGCACTCTGGAGCAAGGAGTGGCGGCTGTTGATTCGCGACTCGCGGTCGCTGCTGCTGCTGGTATTGCTGCCATTGGTGTTCATCCTTGTCTTGGGTGTTCTTCTGGGCGAGGGTTTCGGCCGCAAGGCGGATGACCGGATCCGCGTGAGTGTGGTGGACCTTGATCCCTCCGATTCCCAAGGGTTTGACGGGAAAAGCTGGGGCTACTGGGTGCGGGAAGACCTGCGCCAAACTTCCGACATCGTGCTGGAAATCCTGCCGGATCTGGAAACCGCGGAGCGCCTGGTCGCCAGTCACCGCCGTGCCGCGGTGATGGTGATCGGGCCCGACTTCTCCCAGAAAATCCAGGCATGCTCGTTTTTGAGCGATGGCATCAACCCCTTTGTGCGGGATGGTGTGGCCATGGACCGCGTCGGGGTGCGGGTGATCAAGGATCCGCGCCAGATCGCCACCGCCGGGGTGATGGAGCAGGTGGCCCAGGTCAGTCTTCTGCGCGTGGTGCTGCCGTACATGATCGGCAAGGCTTTCGAGCGCCTGAGTGATCCGGACTTCATAGATATCCTTGCCAAAAATGTGAACCTGCCAGTACCCCCGGCGCTGAAGATCGTGCTGCGCAAGGATG
This sequence comes from Gemmataceae bacterium, assembly GCA_017853285.1. Taxonomy (GTDB): domain Bacteria; phylum Planctomycetota; class Planctomycetia; order Gemmatales; family Gemmataceae; genus UBA6894. The sequence continues at coordinate 1,404 of JAFMJU010000194.1, read as the reverse complement.
TGATCACGCTTTCCGAGTTGCTGGCCATGGCCTCAGCGGGAAATGAGGACCTGGAAAGGTCGCTGAGGGCCAAGGCGGGCGCCGGCGTGCAGAAATCGATCAGCACCCAGTTTTCACGCTACAACCTGTTGGGGAAAACTTGGGCGACGCTGACCCGCAGCCAGGCGACTGGGGGCGCTACCGAGGCAGACTATATCGACGAGGGGGGCAGGGGCCTTTTCAACCGTGGAGCTGCCAGATACCAATTGCTGGTTCCCAGTTACACCGTGCTGTTCAGCTTCCTTCTGGTGATGCTGGTTGGGTCGCTGGTGGTGGCCGAACGGCGGCAGGGAACCTGGCAAAGGTTGCGGCTGGCCCCTCTCAGCCCCGGGCTGCTGCTGGTAGGCAAGGGTTTGCCTGTTCTGGCCATCAGTGTGGTGCAGGGGATACTGCTTTTGTTGGCTGGCAAGCTGGTCTTTGGCATGCGTTGGGGGCCCGAGGGGATGCCCATGGCTTGGCAGGTGGCTCAGTTGTTGCCGGTGGTGCTGTGTGTCTCGCTGGCGGCCACGGGTCTGGCCCTTTTGGCCGCCACCATGGCGCGGACCGAATTGCAGGTAGCGCTGTATGGCGCGCTGCCGGCCCTGGTGCTTTCGCTGTTGGGTGGTTGTGTCTTGCCCACGGAACTATTCCCTGAGAGCAGTCGGTGGATTGCCAACTGCACACCACAGGGTTGGGCATTGCTGGCTTACCGCGAACTGCTGGATCCCGATCCGGCCAGCACCCCTTCGATGGCCACCGTGGGGCAGGGGTGCCTGGCCCTCCTGGGGTTTGCAGGCGTGTTTCTGGCGGGGGCTTGGTGGAACTTGCGCCGTCTGTGGCGCGCGGGAGCCTCGGCATGAATCCCGACCGCCCCGAGATGCGGCAGGATCCTGTGGAGGGCCGGTGGGTTCTGATCAGCCCGGGCCGGGCCTACCGGCCTATGCCGCATGAATCCGCCTTTTTGTCAGATGAGGGAGACTGTCCGTTTTGCCTGGGCAACGAGGCGCTCACTCCACCCGAACTGTCTGCGGTTCGTCCGGAGGGTGGCGCCGCCAACAGTGGCGGATGGAAGGTTCGCATCGTTCCCAATCGCTATCCCGCGGTGAGGCCCGGACCGCCCGCGGTGCTCGGCCCCGGCCTACTCGACGCGGTTGGGCAACATGAGGTGGTGGTGGAATGTCCCGGCCATCTGCCCACGGTGACCAGTCTCGGTCCTGGGCATCTGGAAACGGTGCTCGGATTGGCCCGTGATCGGGTGGCCGAACTCTCTGCCGATTCGGGCAACGCGTGGGTGCAACTCTTCAAGAATGCCGGGGCTGCGGCCGGGGCCAGCCTGTACCACGCCCATATGCAGATCCTCAGCGTTCCCGAAGTGCCACACCGGAT
>JAFMJU010000193.1 GCA_017853285.1 Gemmataceae bacterium | reverse complement strand
CAATGAAAAAAGGTCATGGTGGTGGTGAGCGTAAGCGGGGGCGACCTTGAGCATGTCGTGGCTACGAAGCCTGGTCGCAAGCAGGGACTGGTGGGCGTCACGAAAAGTCGTGTCGGTGAGAAGGAGTTTTTTTTCAGCACGCACCTCGCGCGCAAAAGCATCGGCTCCCACCTGGAGAAACCGTGTCCGGCTTCCGTTGGGGGGGGAAACCGACTCATCCACTCCCAAGGGAGGAGCGGAAGGGCTGGATGGCTTTAAGCCCGCGGGGTGTTTTTTGGATCCGATTTCCGGATGCCCGTTGACAATCAATTCGCCGATGTAGCGCAACAGGCGACTGGCGCGGTCCTGGCGCACGGGAAATTCAAATAGCTCGGGTGTCTCGTCAATGAAGCGGGTGGTGCATTTACTGTCCAGAAACGCGGGATGGGCAATCAGGTTGATCAGGAACGGGATATTGGTTTGGACACCGCGAACCCGAAACTCCTGAAGGCTGCGCAACATCCTGCGAGCCGCATCCTCGAATTCGAGGGCTCGGGCCGTCACCTTAACCAAAAGGGAGTCAAAATACGGGGTAATGAGCGCCCCGGTGTACGCGCTTCCGGAATCAAGGCGAACCCCGGTGCCCCCGGAAGACCGATAGTTGGTCAGCCGTCCGTAATCCGGCAAAAACTGGTTGGCCGGGTTCTCCGTTGTTACCCGGCACTGTATGGCATGGCCGGTAAGCCGTATGGAGTCCTGATCACCCAGGCCGATCCTTGGATCCGCCAACTGGGCCCCCGATGCCACCAAAATCTGGCATTTGACCAAATCATGCCCGGTCACTTCCTCGGTGACCGTGTGCTCCACCTGAATACGGGGATTGACCTCAATGAAGTAATATTTCCCCGTCTCGGCATCCACCAGGTATTCAACAGTCCCGGCATTGTCCAAACCAACCTGGCGACCGATCGCAAGAGCCGATTCCAGAATGCCAATCCTGGTTTTTTCGTGCAGGCCGGTGGAGGGGGCGATTTCGACGATTTTTTGGTGCCGACGTTGAACAGAGCAATCCCGCTCGAAGAGGTGAACCAGGTTGCCGTGGGAATCTCCCAACAACTGCACCTCGATATGGCGGGCCTTCTTGATGAATTTTTCCAAAAAGATGTCGGGGACACCAAAGGCGGCACCGGCTTCCCGCCGGGCCTGCTCCATGGCCTCAATCAACTGCTCCTCGGAATTCGCGACCCGCATGCCCCGGCCGCCGCCCCCCATCGCCGCTTTCACGATGACGGGATACCCCATTTCCTTGGCCAAACCCAACCCCTCTTCATTGCTCTCAATAGCACGGGGACTGCCAGGAAGGATTGGCACCCCGGCTTTGGCCGCCATTTCCCTGGCGGTGACCTTGTCTCCCAAATCCCGGAGGATTTCGTTTTTAGGCCCGACAAAAATGATCCCGGCATCCCGAACCGCCTTGGCAAACTGGACATTCTCAGAAAGGAAACCATATCCGGGATGGATGGCATCCACTTTGTTCTCGAGGGCTATCCGCACGATCTGCGGAATATCCAGGTAACCCCGAATAGGTTCCCCTGTCCGCCCCACCTGATAAGCCTCATCGGCCTTGAAACGGTGGAGCGCAAAGCGATCCTCGTGGGTGTAAAGCGCGACGGTGCGAAGCCCCAACTCCGTTGCTGTCCGGAACACCCTGATGGCAATTTCACTGCGATTGGCAACCAACAATTTCCGGACAGGACGTGACATGATTTACCCTTGATTTCGGCACCGAAAAGGCCTTCATTCAGTTTAGCCAAAATGGAAGGGATTCACAGGTTTAACCGTGAAATGCTTGGGGGTTTTGTTAAACCGGATCCAATTTAATTTCAAAAATTCAACGCAAAAAACGGCCATGGATTGGCAAAGCCAAAACCGGGGATTCGGCCAAGTCGGTGAACACCCGGACTTCTCCCTGCAAAAGCCCGGCGGCCTTTCCCTTGGCAATCAAGGTGATCACATGGGTGGACTTGGCCTGATCGCTTGAAAATTTGGCCTGAATACCATCAGGCCCTTCGATTTTGATCAGCCGAAACGGAGTTGCCCCGCGAACAACCACCCTCCGTTCCATTTCTTTACCCGACTCGATGGAACCAAACTCCACAAGCCCCGGGCTTGCTACCAACTCAGAGACTACCTCCATGCGAACCGGGATTCTAATTTTTGCAGAACACTGATGGTTTGTATCTAGCCAAATATCACTATACCATTTCCCAACCGGTGCCCGCTTATCTAAGTCAACTTGGATTAAGAAAATACTTTCCAATTCGGTATGGCTGGTCTCCAAAACATTCGCACGAAGATAGCCACTGGCAGAAGAAACCCCTTCGATATCAGCATCAGGCATGCCAAAAAACCGTACCTGGATTTTTGCCTGCCCGCCTTCCCCTGCCCTGACCGTTTTGAAATCAATCACCTCCGGGTTAACGGCAACATCATCACGTGAATTGGCCTTCACCCAAATCCTGACCTCGGTCCCCTCGGGGCGATCCAGCTTGAGGTAGAGTGTGATGGTTTTAAGGCCGCGGAACCTTCCAGAATCCATTCGAACCTGTAACAGGGTTTCTTCCCCAGGCTGGAGATATCGCTTGGATAACTGGGCCGATGTGCATCCACAAGAACTTCTAACCCCCGCCAATCCAACCACATCTTTTGTGTTGTTTTTGATTTTAAAACCATGCTGCAAAACAGCCCCACGGGGCACAGATCCGAAGTCTTTGCTTAACTCGTCAAAAAGCCCATCCGCCCAAGTGCCGGCTCGCCCCTGAACCGTAAAAACAAAAACGGAACTCAAAACGATCAGGCGCAATGAGGTTTGGAATGAAACAGAAAAACAATGTTTAACCAGATTCAATGCACGACTCCCTAAACAAGCCCGAAGGCGTGTTTTGAGAGTTGATTCGACCAACGGGAAAACCCTTCTCGCCCCACTTGGAGTAGCGGGAGATTATTTAGGGGGTACGAGCCAATACAACTGGAACTATTTTCCCAATCCCTCCAGCCTTCAGCACCTTGGCCGCCTCCTTGAGCGTTGCTCCGGTCGTCATCACATCATCCACCAGTAGGATCGTTTCTGCAGCGGTTCTATTTCCCTTCTTGAAGGCCCCATGGATGGCTACTTTACGCCCATGCTTGGGCAAGCCAGCTTGTCGAGCTGTGGAACGGGCACGCCTAAGCAAACCCAAATTCAGGCGGACGCCCAAACCTGCCGCCAACCCGCTAGCCAAAGAAGCCGCAGGATTATGCCCGCGTATCAAGGTGCGTACCCAAGGAGAGGGGATGGCGGTAACCTCCACCTTTCCTAACCCTTTGAACAAATCTTTTTTGCTCTTTGCGATCAGGTGGCCCAAAACTTCCATCAACAATTCGCCTGATTTGGATTTCCCTTTCAAAACCAATTGCCTCAGGAAATCCTTGTATTCACCCATTACAACTAACCGGTCAAAATGTGGCGCTTTTCCATGACAAAGCCGGCATTTTGCAACCGCGGTGAGGGAAACTGGCACGGGCAAGCCACACCCCAAACAAAAACCAATTTTTTTTGAAGCAAGTTTTGTCTGACACTGTTCACATAGGCCAGGCGTTTGCGCAAATTGCTGATCACATCCCAAACAAATGGGCGGGTGCAGCCAATCCATGATTTCATTAGCTAATTTTCGAATCATTCACCCATGTTACGGGTGTATCGTCGAGAAATCAGAAGTATCAGGCTGCTTGTTTCAGGCCAGATTCCGCCTGTGATTTTCCGTTCACCAAACGATCGAAAGAGGCTTTGGGCGCCCAATAAGATTGGGTCAGCCAAGGCGCTGAAACAAACCAGGAAACATCCATCAGCCATTCGCCACGGAGGTATGAATGGAGACAGGTATCTGTCAAAGCAACCCAAGCTTCTCCCGGAGCAAAAGTGTGCAGGACGCGAGGAACTGTTTCTTGAAAATCTTCATGACGCTTCATTTGGTCGTGAATTTGGGCCATTAGGTTGTCGCCAAAAGTATCAGGCCGTTTACTCGAAGTAGAAAAACACCAATCAGACAAATACTTCACAACATAATTATCTAAATTAAACGTGTGCGACCAAACGACACTATCCGAACTGCTTGCATTATAAAACAGTCGCAATATTCTTCGCCCCTCAGCGGGCCGGGACGGAAAACTATCCAGATGAAAAAGATCATCACGGGCGTTCCAACGCCTGGATGTTGTAGCCAACTCGTAGGGACGCCAAGTCACCCTGTCCGAACATAGGTGGTGACCGTCCAACCCAAGAATGGTCCCGACAGTGGAAGAAGCAACTTTTAGGAACTGCCTCAAAAAGGCAAGGAATTCTTCCGCATCGGACGTTTGGGCGAGCCTTGCCGGTTTTAATTGGTTTTCCTGAATCACCCAGGAAGGATTTTTGGTTCCAAACCCCTTGCTTGGCCAAGTCGAAACTCTGTTTCGCAAAGATTCGGAAAGGAGACAGGGCAATTTTTGGGCAATACGAACCGGGTAGCCGGCTTCGAGGGCCGAAATACCTTCCTGACCCAAGGCAGTAGTACCGTCGAATTGAAAGACCTTGGGAACCCGGATCACCATGTTCGTTTTCCAAGGATCTTTCAATTTCACCGGGAAGCAAAGCTGTTCCTATTTAGGCTTGAAAGCGCCTTCGGGGTCAAGCTGCTTTGAAACCATCGACCCGGGAAATATTAGGGGAAATGGGTTGCCCGGCTGAAATTGGCACCTGAATCCTAAAACAAACAGGCCTGGCACCGCCTAGGGAATGGAGGATCAGTTCCCCTCCACTTGCCTGCATAAGACTCTTGGCAAGGGGCAATCCCAAGCCCGAATACCTGCCGGCCTTCCTGTTTGAGTAGAAGGGATTGAAAAGGAGCCTGGAGACCTCAGCCGAGATTGGGGGGCCACTGTTTGAGACATCAATCGCGCAGCAATTTCCAATTTTCCTGATTTCGATCCCAATCCAATCACCTCCAACAACCTGGGCAAAAGCATTGTCCAGCAACTCTTCCAAAGCCTCTTTTAGGTACGCTGGATCCGCAAGGCCCCAAAAGCTCAGATTCGGTATTTCAGGTTTGCCACAAACAAAATCCACCCCTTGGACAACTGCCCTTTCTCGCCAAGGCGCAAGCCATTTCTGCAATTCCTCGTTCACGGAAACCGGCACCGGATTACCTGGGGCAGGCCTGCCAATGCGGGCCAATTTTCGAATCATCACATGGATACGCTTTCCCTGCTCGGTAATGGATGCCAGCCTACGAACCCCTTCTTCTTTCGCTTTTTCAGTGAAAAAAAATGCCTGGTCCTTGATCAGACTTTGGGCCCGGCCCAACAAAATCGCCAAGGGATTGTTGATTTCATGGCCAGCGCCACCAGCCAATTCGGCAATTATCTCCGAACGAATCTTTTCGAGGTCAACCGGCTCAGGGACCCTGATGGGTTCGGTTTCAAACACCTGAGATTTGAAAACGTTTCCGGTCTGACTTCCCACACCCTGGCCAGACCTTGCTTGTTGGCCCAGCCAAAATTCGAAGGCAACCTTTAAATGATCCCAGCCCTGCCTAACTGCCCCTTTAAAAGGAGTGAGTGGAGATTTGGCTGGCGTTTTTTTCTCTGCGGTTTGTCTTTGGACCTTTCCAGGTGGTATTCCCAAGTATTGGCAGGATCGCTCCAGGTCTTTGCTTGAAATAGAAGGAAAAACTCCTGGCAAATCCTTGGTAATTGCAAACACCACCCTTAAGCCGTGCCATATTTTTTGCTTGGTACGACAATACTTCCCAGAAGATGATCTGCTGTAAAAGGCCTCCGCCAGTTGGCGAGCCCAGAAGGGGTAATCCAAAAACTCGATGGGCTTGAAAGATAACGGTATTTTCTTGCCTTTCCATAAAAGGCCAGGCAAGGCTACCAAGGTGCAGCACAAATTAAAGAAATCCGAATCCAATTCTGGTATCAATCGGGCTACTTGCCTCGACTTTTTGCCGATCTGATCCAACTGTTGCCGTTGATTTGGTGCTAGTTTGTTTTGCCCTTTGCTTGTTTGGGCTCGCAAGCACCTTGCAACAAAATCTATCCGAGCTGACCTAGATTGGTTCGTTACTAGTTGTTGAAAAAATCCAGATTTTTTGGGGATTCCGCGGGTATGCCGGGCAGCCCAAATCGCCCAACTTGGATCGCTCAGTAGGAAAAACCGATCCCTGGAAAAAGCGCTGCTTGGCTTTGCGGACAAACGCAACCAAACCCAAGCCACCTCAGGCGCAAGGTGGAAGTTGAATTCCATCCTCGGCTGGGAATTGTGGGGGCCATTTTTTGATTGATGAACGAACAAAGCTCCGGCATCCCTGCGGAGCTTGCCCTAAATGATCTGGATTGCGCCCTGATCTTTTGAGGATCAGGGCAACCCTGGATCAGGCGGTGGTTGCCGACTCCATGTCGAGCAACTGGCACATGCGTTCGATCAGGCCATCCATTTCGAACGGCTTGTGCAGGAAATCATCCGCACCGGCCAAGCGAAGCTCTTGAATCTTATCGTCTTCCACCATGCCACTGATGCAGAGGATACGGACATCACTCAAAGAAGTGTCCGCACGAACCCGCTGACAAACCTCACGGCCATTGATATCAGGAAGCATCACATCCAGCACAATAACATCAGGCCGATATTCTTTCACCATCATGCCAGCATCAAAGCCATTGCTAGCGGTTTTCACTTCAAACCGTCCATCATCCGAAAGAGCCTTGTTCATCAGCTCCAACAATTCGGGCTCATCATCCACCAGCAAAACCTTGCGCTTACCGGTTTCGAGGGCATCAGTGGGGATGCCATTGTCTTTCATGAACTTGAAAAGGGATTCCCGGGGAATCCGCCGAAATCTTGACCCTGGGACCCGGAAGCCTTTGAGCTGCCCATTGTCAAAGCAGCGAATGATGGTCTGCTGGCTCACTTTGCATATTTTCGCTGCTTCGCCAGTGGTAAAAACCGTCTTCATAGAAGGCATTCCTTTCTTGGAACTCAAAATCCCGAAAGATCACCGTTGGATTTCATCCAAACAACCTTCTCGTGATCTGCGGAATTGCTCCTCATCCCTGGAGTACCGTCTGTTTAGCCCTTGAAAATGGACAAGGCCAATCAGAGCGAATCAGACAATGGTTAAAAGAGGCAGGTGATTTCATTCGAATGCACCCTGCGGTTAGAACACGAAGCTTGGGCAAGCCCCCAACCGCATACACTCTTCCCCATCCTTCGCGAATCCTACGAATCTACCAAACCCTGTCAATGTCAGTTGAACCAGCAAAAACCTCCCAATCAATGCGATAGTCAAAATAAACCCAAACAACCCAAATCAACATTATTTTCCGAGATAGACCATTAGCACGGCGATATCAGCTGGATTGATCCCCGGAATTCTGCTGGCTTGGCCCAAGCTTGTGGGATTGTGCGAACTCAGCTTCTCTCGCGCCTCCATTCGCAGTTGGGTTAGCTTCCGGAAGTCGAAA
>JAFMJU010000192.1 GCA_017853285.1 Gemmataceae bacterium | reverse complement strand
CAGGTGAAGTTGACCGATTTTGGTGTGGCCAGCCTGTTCGCCAGCGCCAGATTGACCGCAACCGGAGGTCTGGTCGGCACAGCGGAGACCATAGCCCCTGAGCAGGTTGCCGGAAAATCGGCAACCAAAAGGAGCGACCTTTACAGCCTTGGAATTGTCCTCTACACCCTTATCACCGGCCAATTCCCCTTCCGCGGGCATTTGGCCGAGGTGCTGCACAAGCAACGATTCGGCCAGCATGAACGACTTGGGCGTCTGGTGGATGGAATTCCACCCGACCTCGAGCGTTTGGTCGACGAGTTGCTTTCCAAAGAACCCGCGGCCCGACCGCCGGATGCCGGGTTGGTGGCGCGAAGACTGCAGGTGATCGCCCGAAAAGACCAAATGACCCGTGACCGTGAATTGGTTCCATCGAGCAGGCCGGCAAGTCAGTCCGGCCAGGTCCTGCCAAATCCTGGCGAGGGGCCAGCCACCTTTGTGAGCCGAATGGTCAGGGCCCATCTGGAGGAACAAAACAGGGGTGGATTATGGTCAAGGATGATGCGCAAGCCCTGGGTGGTGGTTCCCTCCCTGGCAGGGGTTTGCGCCGCCTTGGTGTGGATCTTTTGGCCTGAGGATGAGGCCGCCCGGATGGATCAGGGGATTCGCATGATGGGGTCCACCGATCCATTGGAAAAAAGGCGCGGGTGGGAAGAATTCCTGGAGCCCCTGGCCAATAAGAAAGGCGGACCAGTTCCCGAGGGAGGATTTGGCCTTTACCTCCTGAAATATGAGGAAAGCAAAAGGGAATTGCAGGCAATCGGACGAGCCCGTTTGGCAGATGTCCAATCCGATGGGGAGTGGGTGTACCTGTGCGCCAAACGCCTGGGCAGACTTGGCGAATTGGAGCAATCCAAACGCCTCCTCCATGCCTTGATCATCTCCTACCGGGACAACCAGCGGGAGATGCCTTGGGTGCGGAGGGCGGAGGCTGATTTGGGTGAGGATTCGGCCAGGATTGGCAAGGATCACCCCTTGAAAGATCGCGAAGATGCGCTGAACTATATCGAAAAAATCACCTCGCTGGGTGGCGGCAAAGCAAGCATTCCCTGACTTCCTGTCTCACCATGTAAAACCCTGGAAGCAATCCATTGATCACGATTGAGGGCCGATTGCCGGGATCTGTCCAGACCACACAGGTTGTGGTCGAAAACGGCTCGGTCTCCAAATTGGAAACAAGCCGGGATCATTTCCGACGCCCGGATATTGCGGATTGCCTGATTCTCCCGCCCCTGATGGATCCCCAGGTGAATGGTGGGTTGGGAGTATCCTTCACCTCCCCACAAAACTCGGAAAACTACGATCTGGTTTTGCAGGAATGTTGGCGCAGGGGGATAAGCCACATCCTTCCGACCATCATCACAACGGATGCGGCCAACCTGCAAAAATGCCTACATTCCCTTCGGGATTGGCGCGAAAGCGATTGGAAGGTGAAAAAAGCGATTCCCGGATTCCACTTGGAGGGGCCGGGAATCAGCAGCAGTGATGGTTTCCGTGGCGCACATCCCCTCGATTCGGTTCGTTCCTGGACGGAGGTGGAATACCGCCATTGCCAGGATGCCACCCAGGGATTGATCAGAAAAGTCACCCTGGCCCCGGAAACCCTCGAGGATTTTGGGGTGGTCAAAACCATGGTCCGCGATGGCGTGCTGGTGTCGATGGGACACACCAACGCCTCGGCGGATCAGATCGCGCGGGCGCTGGATGCCGGGGTGATGCTTTTCACCCATTGGGGGAATGGGATTTCCCGAACCGTCGATCGACACCTCAATCCCCTTTGGCCGGCTTTGGCGGAGGACAGGTTAAACCTGAGCATCATTGCCGATGGCCAGCATTTGCCGCCCGCCATGTTGAAAACGGCCTACCGGTGCAAAGGAGCTGAAAAATTGGTCCTCACTGCGGACACCAGCCCTTTGGCAGGCATGCCGGCCGGAACTTATGACCTGTGGGGCTCAAGAATTGTGGTGGATGAGGAACAACGGCTGTCAGTCGAGGGTACCGGATTACTGGCTGGTTCAGGTGCGTGGTTGGATGCATGCTTCCGTACCATGTTCCAACTGTCGGGAGGGGCCGTAGATGCCTGCTTCCAAATGGCAAGCTCCAACATCCGCCGATTGTTGGGAATGCCCCCTTGGGACCTGATCCCGGGAAAACCGGCCGAAATGACTTTGATATCACCCGCTATAGGCGAGTTGATTCTTGGATGCTTTGGGACAGGGCAATTTTGTCCATATTTAGATAATTCCAAATTATTGTAAATATCTAAATAAATTTATCGATATTAATTGATTTTACTCATGAATTTTAAATTTTGCCAATTTTGCAGTTCCTGAAAAACTGGGAAAGGTTTGAGGGCGGCTTTCTCAATTGAACCATTGGGCTAGACCGGAATAGCATGAATCAAAGACATTCGGTGGAAAGAAGCCGGGTGATCTACCAATTCTAATGTCGACGGCTTGGCTTTACTCAGGGGCAACGCATGATGACACCTCAGTCGGGTGACTTGGAGGGACAAGGGCAAACTCCTGCCGGTCCCGGAGATCCCGGCGCGGCAGTCGTCGAGTTACCTCAATCTGTTGGGTCGATCTCCATTCGGGAAAAGGTCCGTTCCTTGCGGATCGATGACTCAGCGGCCCGAAAACGCCCATCTAATGCCGTGCTATTGATGGCCTCCATTGGTTGGTGCCTCGCCATGGCAGCTACCGGCACTGCCGTGCTTCTTGGCTACAAGGCCTATCGCTCCCCGGGAACCGAATCCGGCAAGGAAGCTGGCAAGGCCGAAGTTGCTGCGGAAACCAAATCGCCTGCACCACTCACCCAAGGCAAAAAAAAGCTACCAGAAAACGCGAATCCCGATCCATCATCGGTGGGTGACCAATCCTCCGCCGAGCAGGTATCCCTTGAATCCAAGGGATATGTGACCCCTGTTCACCTGATACTGGTCACACCCAAGGTCGGGGGCATGTTGACCAAATTGAATATCCGTGAGGGGGATATTGTCGATAAGGGAAGCCTGATCGCTGAAATTGAAAAGGTGGACTACCAGTCGGATGTGGCCCGCGCGGAAAACCTGCATTCCGCCGCCAAGTTCCGTCTTCAGGAACTGCTGGTGGGCGCCAGGCCCGAGGAAATCGAGCAATCGGAACTGGAGCTGCGCGAGGCACAAAGGCAGTTGAAACAGATGGAACTGGATTTGGCCCGCACCCGCCGGCTGAGCGATTCCGCCTCCCTCTCGGTGCGTGAACTGGAGCAGTCGCAGTATGGCTACGAGGCCATGCAGCAGAAGGTGAAGCGCCTGGAGACGGCCTATGAACTGATCCGCAAGGGGCCCAGGAAAGAGCGTATCGACGCCGCCAGGTCCGAGGTCCAGCAACTGGAAGCTGAACTGGCCAAGGCAAAATGGCGCTTGGACAACTGCACCATTTCGGCGCCGATCGCGGGAATGATCCTGTCGAAAAAGGCCGAGGAAAACAACATGGTGAACCCGGGCGCTTTCAACGGGTCCTTCTCCATTTGCGAGATGGCCGACCTGCGCGATGTGGAGGTGGAGCTGGACATCCAGGAGCGGGATATCAGCAAGCTTTTTCTGCACCAGGAATGCCTCGTCCTCCCCGATGCCTGGCAATCGAGCAAAAAATTTCTCGCGATTCATCCCCGGGGATACACCGGGTATGTGAGCCGTATCATGCCCACCGCGAACCGAAGCAAGGGGGCGGTACCGGTCCGGGTCAGGATCGTTGTTCCCAATGATGAGCAGGGCGTTTTCATCAAGCCTGACATGGGTGCGATGGTCACCTTTTTCAACCGTGAAATCCCGGCCCAGATCCGCAACCGGTATTCCGAGGAGCGCGCCGGGGTGAAACCCGTAAAACCAGTTGAAACCAAGCCGCCCCCGGTCGCAAAGGCCGGTGTTCCCGGGAAATCCTGAACCGGCCCGACCAATCTTCCCTGCCAGGTGCCAAATGGCCGCCATTGTTGAAATCCGCAACCTAACAAAAACCTTCAGCCGGGGGTCCGAGCAGATCCGTGTTTTGGACAACCTGAGTCTGGAGGTGCCCGAAGGTCAGTTCCTGGCCCTGATGGGCCCTTCCGGTTCGGGAAAAACCACCCTGCTGAACCTGATCGCAGGATTGGATTCCCCCACGAGCGGGGTCATCCGTGTGGGCGAGGTGGATATCAGCACCATGTCCGAGGGCAAGCTTGCCAAATGGCGGACACGGCATGTCGGTTTCGTCTTCCAGTTCTACCACCTGCTTCCGGTTCTCACGGCCTACGAGAATGTGGAACTGCCCCTGCTTCTCCTGCCCATGGGGGCCTCTGAGAGGCGCCAGCGTGTGATGACCGCGCTGGATTTGGTGGGGTTGTCCAACCGCAACAATCATCGTCCGGGCCAATTGTCCGGTGGGCAGCAGCAACGGGTGGGCATTGCCCGGGCGATCGTGACTGATCCCACGCTGATCGTCGCCGACGAACCGACCGGCGATCTCGATTCGAAAAGCGCCGGTGAGATCCTGCGCCTGCTGATGGAACTACAGACCGGGTTGAACAAGACCATCATCATGGTCACCCACGATCCCAAGGCGGCCTTGGCCGCGGAGCGATGCCTTCACCTTGAAAAGGGCAGGCTGGCTCAGGAGACATTCAACGACCGGGCGGAATCCCTCAGGATCCTCCAGGCGGTTTGACCGGGTTTGGCGGGCTGACAAGGGGATATGCCGAAATGAACTGGGAGAACCTGGACGCGCGCTTCCTGGGCTTGGTGGACACGCCCCGCCACGCGTTGGAGGCGACAATAGTCCAGTTTGTTGCCCTGTTTTTCCTGGTCGCGGCCCTTCTATTTCTTCCGCGCGCCTGGTTCTACCTTTCCTTCATGTTCCGGAACCTGTGGCGAAACAAGATCCGGACCATGCTGACAGGCCTGGCCACCATGATCCTGGTTTTGGTGGTCACTCTGGTTTGGACGGTGCTCTCGTTCCTCACCCTGGTCACTTCCGAGAAGGCCAGCAATCTGAAGGCGATCGTCACTGAACGCTGGCAGATCCCCAGCCAGATGCCCTACGCCTACGCCACCCGGCTGACCGAGGGAGCCGCAAAAGAGGAAGGCGACTACCAGATTGATCCCCAGCAGGACAGCATGACCTGGGCCTTTTACGGCGGCACCCTGGATCCCGCCAACCGGACCACCGAGAACAGCCTGTTCTTCTTCGTCATGGAGCCTGACCGGTTCCTCACCATGATGGACGGAATCGACGAGTTCACGCCGGAGAAAAAATCGGAGATCGAGGCGGCGATTGCCGCCATGCAGACCGATTTCAACAAGGTGATGGTTGGCTCCAACAAGCTGCGGCAGATGAACAAACGGGTTGGTGAGCGCATCAAGGTCACCAGCCTGAACTACAAGGACATCGACATCGAATGCGAAATTGTCTGCGAACTGCCCGAGGGCAGGTACGAGCAGGCCGCGGTCATGTCGCGCGAGCGCCTGAACCGCGCCCTCGACGACTATGAGCGCAAGAATCGCAAACCCCACCCGATGGCAAACCGGTCGCTCAATTTAGTATGGTTGAGGGTCCCGGACACCAAGGCCTTCCAGGCGGTCGAGCGGCAAATCACACTTTCGAGCGAGTTCAAAAGCCCTTCGGTCAAGGTGGAAACCGCCTCATCCGGGGTGGCCAGTTTTCTCGATGCTTACAAGGACATGTTGTGGGGCATGCGTTGGATATTGGTGCCTTTCATCCTTGTGACCATGGCGCTGATCATCGCCATGGCCATCAGCATCGGCGTCCGGGAAAGACGGAAGGAGATCGCTGTACTCAAGGTGCTGGGCTTCAGCCCCTCGCAGGTTTTGATCCTCATATTGGGTGAAGCCCTGTTGGTGGGCGGTTTGTGCGGGCTGGCCAGCAGCGGGCTGACGCTTTGGTTCATCAACGGGTACCTGGGCGGCTTCAAGTTCCCGATCGCTTTTTTCCCAACCTTCATGGTGCCCGATGAGGCTTTGTGGTGGGGCCCGATGATGGGCTTTGGAACGGCCCTGGTCGGAAGCCTAACCCCCAGCCTTTCGGCCTGCCGGATCAAGGTTTCGGAGGTGTTCAGCCGGACCTCATGACCCTCACGGCGTCATTCAGCCAGGACATCGGAATTTCAATCGGACGGGCATTATGTTGCAAAGTCTGGGACTGTTGGGCGTGGCGGGATTGACCGTCCTCTTCATCGCCGTGGTTGTGCCCCGCCTGGGCTGGCTGGGAAAAATCCTGTCCCGATACAACGCCCGCAACCTGGTGGTGCGCTGGCCCATCACCCTGATGCTTCTTTCAGCGTTCATCCTGCAGGTGGGGATTGTCGTGGTGATGCTCGCATTCGTGCGGGGGCTGGAAAAACTCACCGAGGGGAGCAGCATTCCGGGCAATGTGATCGTCATGTCCGAGGGTTCCACCGACGAATTGTTCAGCAACCTGGGGTATAGCGATATCAGCGATGTGGAACGCTTGCCACGGGTGCTGCGGGACGAATCCACCCCGGACCGCAAACCCCTGGCGAGTTGGGAAGTTTATGTGGTGGTCAACCAGCCCCTGCCCGACCCGGTGGTCAACAGCCGGAAATTTGGTGGCCGTTTCGCCCCCGATGCCCTGCGCATTTCCGAGGTGGACCGCCCGGGGTGGCTGGATATCGCCACCGCTGTCGCTGCGGATCCATTTTCACCCGTTGCTGCCATCCGGCGGGCAAGGGGCCCGCTCGATCTGGCCGGGCTTTTGCCCGGGGATGTGGTGACCACCTACAACGACCGCAAGGTGACCACGCACGACGAACTCCGCAGAACGATGTTGGGCAAGCAGGTTGGGGTCATCCGCCTTGGTTTCCAGCGGGACGGCAAGGAGATGGAGGGGGAATTCCCGGTGGAGTCGATCAGGATTCTCGAACGGGCCCGCCGGTTTCTCCAGGTGCGAGGCATCGACAACCCTGACATTTCGCTAAAGGTGCACGGTTTCGGTCTCAGGGAAGGCAAGGTATTTTCCCAGGCGGGGGTTCGAACCGTGAAGGTGGACGGTCTGGAGCGGACCGCCGTGGAGGCGATCCTGGGTGAAGGTATCGCCCGCACCCTCGGGGAGGATGTCGACAAACCCAGCCTTCAGGAAGGGGATCTTTTTTATCTGGGTGACAGCGAGCAACCATTCGTGGTGGCGGGGATTTCCTCCACATCGGGCTCCACATTCGACTCCGAAATCTGGGCAAAACAATCGCTGGTAGGCAGGAAATTTGGCAAGAACAGCTATTCCACCGTGGTGCTGCGCACGGAAGGCGCCGAGGATGCCCAAGCCCTTAGCGTGGAACTACGCGACGATTTCAAGAAGGCGGCGGTCAGGGCGAGGACTGAGCAGGAGTATTACTCCAGCCTCAACAGCACCAACCAGCAATTCCTTTACGCCATTTCTTTCGTGGCGGTCATTGTGACCGTGGGCGGCATACTGGGGCTAATGAACACCATGTTTGCGGCCATCAGCCAGCGGATGAAAGATATCGGCGTGCTGAGGATCCTTGGGTATTCGGGATTCCAGGTACTTACCGCCTTCCTTTGC
>JAFMJU010000191.1 GCA_017853285.1 Gemmataceae bacterium | reverse complement strand
GGCGTGATCGCCTTCGATCACACCGGCAAGCAACTCTGGCAAACCGATGTCGGCTCACGCACCCACGGCTGGGGCAGCGCCACCTCACCTGTTCTGCACAAGGACCTGGTCATCATCAACGCCAGCGTGGAAAGCGACTCCCTGGTCGCGCTCGACCGCGCCACCGGCAAGGAAAAATGGACGGTGAAGGGCATCAAGGAATCATGGAACACCCCCATCCTTGTCACCGCAAAGTCCGGCCGGCGGGAGCTCATCGTGGCGGTGCAGGGCAAGGTGCTGGCATTCGACCCGGATACCGGCAAGGAACTCTGGTCCTGCAAGACCAATATCACCTGGTACATGGTCCCAAGCATCGTCCATGCCGACGGCGTCCTGTACTGCCTGGGCGGTCGCTCCGGCGTGGCGGCCCTGGCTGTGCGGACAGGGGGCTCCGGCGATGTCACCGCCACCCACCGTCTCTGGACCTCCCAAAAAGGCTCCAATGTCGCCTCGCCCATCATCCACCAGGGCCACCTGTATTGGACCCACGAGCAGCAGGGTATCGCCTACTGCGCCAAGGCCGAAACCGGTGAAATCGTCTACGAGGAACGCCTGCCACGCGCCGGCCAGTTCTATGCCTCGGCCCTTCTTGCCGATGGGCGCCTGCACTATCTCACCCGCGACGGCAAAACCTTCGTGGTCGCCGCCAAGCCCGCATTTGAGCAACTCGGCGTCAACGACCTGTCAGACCGCGGCATCTTCAACGCCAGCCCCGTGCCTTCCGGTGACAAATTGTTGATCCGCTCCGACAAGTTCCTGTACTGCGTGCAGTCCAAATAAGATTGCCCGACAAACCACCCATTTTCACAAAGGCTGGCTGACCCGCCGCCCTGACGGTCTGATTTCTCCTTTTGAACAAAAAATCTCGCATCTTTTCCCCCGCAAATTTGACATTCAGAAAATCCTGACCTAGCTGTTGTTCAACCTGTCATCCGCTCTTCATTTCCCGGGCAACTCTGCGCGGAATGCGGTGGACTTATTTCTGGAGCCATGCATGGCTTGGTTTATCCGTCCTTCACGGGCTCACCGCGCGCGGCTCAACCTGGAAACCTTGGAAGTCCGCCTGAATCCGTCCTGGTCATCCGCCCCGGCGCTGGTTTCCATTCCTTCAGCCCCGGTGGCCCTCACCCTCAACAACCAGCAGGTGGCGGCAGGAAATGCGGCTATCACAGCTGGCGAGGTCGATTACTATTCATTCACACCAGCCTGGTCGGCCAGCTACACGCTCCAAGCGTCCAAAAATGCCAGCCGGATCGACACCATCATGGGTCTGTATGACGCCAGGGGTTCCCGGGTCGCATGGAACGATGACATCAGCGATGCCAACACCAACAGTCAGGTTTCAGCAAACCTTGTCGCCGGCCAGAAATATTTTCTGGCCGTTACCAATTACACCGGCACCGCCAATGGCAACTACACCCTGGGAGTGAAGGCGACCCTGACAGATGACGCCAAGGAGAACAATGACTCCCTCACCACTGCCACCAATCTCGGTTCCCTGAACGCCGCCACCACCGTTTCCAGTTTGGTGATGGCGGACACCGCCGATTACTACAAGTTCACCACCTCCACCGCCGGTGGCACCGCCGAGATCCAGTTTAAAAACGCCCAGGGCGACCTCGACCTGGCCATCCTCGACACCGCCGGCAAGGTCCTTGCATCCAGCGCGGGAAGCTCTGACGGCGAGAAGGTTTCCATGGCTGGCCTCGCCGCAGGTAGCTACACGCTGAAAGTCTCCGGCAAGTCCGGTGCCTACAACCCCGCCTACAGCCTTGTGGTCACGCCGGGTTCATCCACCACCCCGGTCAATCCTCCACCCGCCTCAAAAAGTGATTGGACGATCGCCGTCTATATGACCGCCACCGACCTCGCCTCCTATGGTGCGGCTGATGTCAATGAACTGGAAGCCGCGGTGGCTGGTCTCCCCGGAACGGTGAAAATCTCCCTTTTTTATGACCAATGGAGCAGCCAAAAGTACGCGACGGGAGGCGGAACCCAGGCCGCCTGGGGTGACTCAGGTCGCGCCATCGTGACGGCCGACACCAACATGAATTCCATCAAGACCACCTTCGAGCGACTGGGGGAGAAGAACACCGGTGACCCGGCCACCCTCACCAGCTTCCTCGCCTGGACCGTGACTGCCGCGCCCGCCAACCGCTACGGCCTGGTCATGTGGAACCACGGTTCCGGCCTCGACGGCAGCAACTACGATGACGAGTCCAACGATAATCTCAAAACCTCAGAGATCATCTCCGGGGTCAAGAATTCCGGAATCAAGCTCGACATGCTCTGTTTTGACGCCTGCCTGATGGGCATGACAGAAATCGCCTACGCGCTCAGGGACATCACGCCGGTCCTGGTCGCCTCGCAAGAGCTGGAGGCAGGCACTGGCCAGGATTACACCACCACCTTCGCCTCGCTGAAAACCAATCCGGCACAGGTGGACGGCCTGACCCTGGGCAAGGGAATGGTAGACAGTTGGTCGAGGCAGTATGTTGGGACTGGGGTTCCGGAAGACACCCTCTCCGTGATCCAGACCGACCGGTTGCCCGGCCTTGTCGCCGCGCTGAACACCTTCTCAACCGTGATTGCCACCTCGGACATGGCGGCCTTCCGGTCTGTGGCCAACTCGGTTTCCACCTACGGTGACGGTTCTTTCCCGGCTTACCGTGACTTGGGACAACTGATGCGCGGCCTTTCCACCTCCACGGGGGTGTCCTCCAACCTCCGCTCCGCAGCGGCCTCCGTGGCCACCGCCCTCGACGCCGCCGTCTTCGCTCGCACCGCCGACAGCAGGGGCAGCTCCGGGCTTTCTATCTACACCCCCCTGTCCACCGCGCAAACTGATTCGGCTTTTGCCGACTACGCGGGCTACATCAGCGTCACCAACTGGACCCGGGTCCTCAGCCTGCTTGGGGTGTGAGCCGCCCGTTACCAGTGGCCGAAAAAGACCGGCACCGGCCCCCATTTGCCCGGCATTTAAATGTCTATATTAAGGACAGATGGTATCAGGAAAATTTTCCCGTCGCCGATGCGCCCCGTGCGGGCCGCCTGAACCACCGCCTGCTGGACTTTCTCGTACTGTTCGGGTGCCACGGGGATGCTGATCTCCACCTTGGGCAGGAATGCCATGCTGTATTCTGATCCCAGGTACCGGTCCAGGTAACCCTTTTGCCGGCCGTGGCCCTTGGCCTCCCGCACCACGCAGTCCCCCATGGCGGCAGGCCCAAGTACCGCCTCCAGCGCGCGGAGCACCTCCGCGGCGCGGAAAGGCTTCACCACCACGGTCAGCAATCGGTGGGAGTTGGCCGGCTCGTCCATGGTCACATCTGCAGCGCCGTCAGACTGGGTTCCTGCTTGCCCAGCCCGCTGAGCAGCAGCAGTTGCTGGCCCGGCTCCACCAGGCCCAAAGCGTCGGCTTGCTGCCGCGCGGTGGTTTTCGGCTTTTCAAACTCCTCCGCCGTGATCACCCGCGGAATCACCCCCCAAAGCAGGTTCATCCGGCGCGCCACCCGGGCATCGGTTGTCAGGGCGACGATCGGGGCGCTCGGACGGTACGAGCTCACCTGGGCCGCGGAAGTCCCCCCCTTGCTGCGCACCAGCACGGCGCGCACCCGCAGGTCCTTGCAAAGCTGCGCGGTCGACTTGGCGACCGCACGCCGCAACCTCAGCGGCAGGTCCCTGTCAGCCGCTGCATGGCTATCCTGATCGCGCTCCGACTGCTGGAAATGGGTCTCCAGCGATTGCCACGCCTCCACCTTGCGGGCGATCCGATCCATGGTTTTGACGGCCTCCAAAGGAAATGACCCGCTGGCCGTCTCAGCCGACAGCATCACCGCGTCCGCGCCGCTCATCACCGCCGTGGACACATCGCTGGCCTCCGCCCGCGTGGGGCGTGGCTGGGTCACCATGCTTTCCAGCATCTGGGTGGCGACGATCACCGGCTTGGCCGCGTGGCGGGCCTGCTCCACCAGATCGGCCTGGATGATGGGCACATTCTCCAGCGGCATCTCCACACCCAGGTCTCCCCGGGCCACCATCACGCCGTCCGCCGCCTCCAGAATGCCCGCCAGGGCCTCTACCGCCTCGGGCTTTTCGATCTTGGCGATGATGGGTGTGCTCTGCCCCGCCGACTCGATCTCCTTGCGAAGGTCAGCGATGTCCGCCGGTCTTCGCACGAATGACAGCGCCAGCCAGTCGATACCTTCCGCGAGCAGAAACCGTGCGTCCTGGCGGTCCCTTTGGGTCAAAGCCGGTGTCGACAGCGGCACACCCGGCAGGTTCATGCCCTTTTTGTCTTTCAACCTGCCGCCATGCACGACCACGCACTCGACTTCCGTGCCTTCCACGCGCTCCACCCGCAACTCCAGCAGGCCGTCATCAAGCAGGATCCGGTTGCCCGCCCGCACATCATTGGCCAGGGCGGCGTACTGCGAGGGGATGAGGCCGTCACCCCCGGGCACATCCCGGGTGGTGACGGTCACTTTCTGTCCCGACACCAGCGTCATCTCGCCACCGGCGAAATGCCCCACCCGGATCTTCGGCCCGCACAGGTCGCCCAACAGGGTCACATGGCGTCCAAGCCGGGCGCTGATCCCACGCACCCGGCCGATCACCTCGCGGTGCTGCTCGTGCGTGCCGTGCGACATGTTCAGGCGGAAAACATTCACGCCGGCTTCCAGCAAGGCTTCCAGTTTTTCCGGATCCCTGCTGGCGGGGCCGACTGTGGCGACAATCCGTGTGCGGCGATAGGGCGACATCTTCTACCTGTTCCCGGGCGTGCGATCAGGCCCTTCCATGACATGATTTCCCATCGTATCAGGCCGGCCGAATCCCGGCCCTCAGCCACCTTTCCAGCTCCCCTAGCTGGCGCACGCACTCCGCCCGCGCCTTGGCGAATCCTGGTCGGTCCACGCGATCCTGCTTCAGGTAATCCAGGATTTCCGCCTCGGCCTTCAGGTACCTGGCGCAACCCTCAGCCACCAGCGGCGCCACCGCGGCCGGGATGGTGGTCAGCCCGTTGGAGTCGCCGTGCAGCAGGTCACCCGGACGGATGGTCAGCCCGCACACACGCACGGTCTGGTGCAGCGAAGGGAAATGGCAATACCCATGCGCACCCATGGCCCCGGTTGTGAAGCAGGGGAACTTCAGCCGGGCCACCTGCTCCAGGTCGCGCCCCGCCCCCGAGGTGACCAGGCCCACCGCTCCAAACCGCTGGTAGGTGGTGCAGAGGATTTCCCCAAAAGTGGCGGCAGCCGGTGGATCATCCAGGTCCTGAAACACCACCACCGGCGGACCGGCCAGCTCAGCCAGTTTTTCCAGTTGCTCCTCCAGCCCCTGGTACGAGTTGTCCCCCGCCGGTGGCTCCGCCGAACGGAAGGTCGCCGTGCTGGCGTACCCCACCATGGGGGGCAGGGAAGGAAAAGCCGCCATCAACCGGCGATCGGCAAAACCTGCCGATTTGGGCCGCAATCCGGCCAGCTCGATCACATTGCACACCGTGGGCGTGTCACACCCCCGCAGGGCCCCCAGGTCCACACCCGGAATTTCCGCATGTATCGCCATCGTGAACTCCTTCTGTTGGATAATCTAAGGCTAAAGGGTGAGACACCCCGCAAACAGCCCGGAGCCTTCCTTCATGGGTTTTCCCTGGCTTTACATTACCTTGGGCCTGGGATGGCTGGTGTTTGGCCTCGCGGTCCTCGGCGGCTGGTTCAATGGCCCCTGGACCAACATCACCGTGGGCGATTCCCGGTTTTCCGCGGGTTGGCTGGCTGTCGCGCTGGGTCTCTACAACCTGGTCCGCTGGTACCACCGCCAAGGCCTGAGGGACACTCGCGCCTGGGAACAGGCGCAGCGCGAAATCCGTCAAAAACGGGTGGATCTGGCCAAAACTCTCGATGACACCCGCCAATCAGGCTCAAGCCAATGAGGACAGCCATGGGAAAGACCCGCTGGATTCCGGTGGCCATACTCCTTGCGGCGGGTCCGTTTCTGTTCGGCCTGCCGGCCGATCCGGCGCAAGACACAACCGCCAAGGCCCAGTCAAAAACCAAGGCCAAGGGCAAAACCTCCACCCCCGAGCCCACCGTCTCCAGCGCTACCCTTGGCCCGGGAACCTGGGTGGGTCTGGTCAAGGATTCGCCGCCCTCCAATGAGCAGATGGTGCTGGCCTACCATCCCCAATTCACCCAGGGATTGCCCGCAACCGGCACCTCCCAACCTCCTGCACAATCCAAAAATTCCAAGGCGGCGGCCGCGGCTCAGGCCAAACAAAAGGCGGCGGCCCTGCAAAAACTGAAAGGCGACTGGAAAATGGTCCGTTTCGATCTCAACGAATCGGTACCGTTCCGGTTCTTCGTGCTGCCCGAGGCCTTTGACGACAAGGGCGAGATCCTGAAACCCACCGCCGAACAGCAAGACCAACTGAAAAAGGGCGGCATCCCCGGCAAGGCGCAACAATTGCGCCCCGGCATGGTGGTGCGGGTGCATCAGGTCCAGGATGGCAAACGGATGCTGGTGGACAAGGTCGATGTGCTGAAAGAGGTGCCTTTGGACCTCCCCGGGCTCAATGAGAAGCCGAAGGCTGCGAAGGCTCCGTCGAAGAAGAATTGACGCCAGCCTCGTTGAACTCCCCCTCCCAGCGCGCCATCACCACCGTGGCCAGGCAGTTGCCCACCAGGTTGATGCTGGTGCGCGCCATGTCCATGAAGGCGTCCACGCCCAGAATCGTCCCCACTGCCGCCAGTGCCAGGCTCAACTGTTCCGGCTGCAGCACACCCTTGCCCTCCAGGTAGGCGCCGAAGCTCACCAGCGTTCCCGACAGGATCACCAGCGATGCCCTCGGCACCGCGGCCACTCCCTTGCTGGTCAGCATCAGCATCAGCATCATCAGCAACTGGTCCGAAAACGCCAGTTCCACCCCCGCCGCCTGGAAGCAGAAGATGCTGGCCACCGCCAGATACAGGGTCGAACCATCCAGGTTGAAAGAGTACCCCGTGGGCAGCACGAAGGCGACGATCCGCCGCGGCACGCCGAACGCCTCCAGATTCTGCATCGCCTTGGGCAGGGCGGCCTCGCTGGAGGCGCTGGAAAAGGCCAGTAGGGCCGGCTCGCGGATCGTCCGGAAAAAACCCGCCATCGGCACCCGAAACAGCGCCATCACCGGCAATAGCACCACCAGGCAGAATACCGCGAGGGCCGCGTACAGCGTGGCCACCAACAACGCCAGGTTCCCCAGCACCTCCGGACCGCTCTTTGCCACCGTGTAGGCGATCGCCGCGCCGATGGCGACCGGGGCATAGAGCATCACCAGGCCGGTGAACTTGAACATCACCTGGGCCACCGCCTCCAGGAACTCGAGGATGGGCACCCGGTACTTGTCGGGTGTCTGCACCAGCGCGATGGCGAAGATCACCGCCCAGATAACCAGTTGCAGCACCTCGTTCTTCGCCGCCGCCTCGACGATGCTCTCCGGGAAAACATGCTCCAAAAACGAGTCCACCGAGGCCTGCTTGCCGGCGAACTCCTGCGCTTTTTCAGCGCTGACCGAAGAGGTGTCGATGCCGGCGCCCGGCC
>JAFMJU010000190.1 GCA_017853285.1 Gemmataceae bacterium | reverse complement strand
CAAGGACGGAAAAGATAAAGACGGTAAAGACAAAGACGGAAAGGACTCCAAGGGCAAGGATGGAAAAGACAAGGATGGAATGAACAAGGACGGAAACGATTCCAAAGACGGGAAGGACAAGGACGGAATGTCCAAGGACGGAAAAGATAAAGACGGTAAAGACAAAGACGGAAAGGACTCCAAGGGCAAGGATGGAAAAGACAAGGATGGAATGAACAAGGACGGAAAGGATTCCAAAGACGGGAAGGACAAAGACGGAAAACCCAAAGAAGGCAAGGACAAGGACGGGAAAGACAAGAACGACAAGGATTCCAAGGGCAAGGACCAGAAATCCAACCCGATGGACATGGGCGAGCCCATGGAAGGCGGAGACCAGCAACCGCAAAAGGACCAACAGACCCCCGAACAGCAGGAAAAGGACAACGCGAAGAAGCGCGTGCAAGAGGGTATTGAGAACCAGCGCGAAGCCGAGAAAAAGATCGAGAAGAAGGACAACCCGGGGGCCACCAAGGAGCAGGAGGAGGCCCTTGAGAAACTGAAAGAAGCCCAGAAGCGACTGGAAGACCTGCTGAAGCAACTGCGCGAGGAGGAGATCGAGCGCGTGCTGGCGCAGATCCAGGGGCGGTGCGCCGAGATGCTGCGAATGCAGATCGAGGTGCGAGCCGGCACGGTGGACCTGGGCCAAAGCGTGGCGAAGCGCCCAGACATGCGACCGGACCGCGCGGACGAGCAGAAGGGGTTGGAACTGCAGGACCGCGAGGAGCAGATCGTCAAGAAGGCGGAGGACACGATCCGCCTGATCGAGGCGGAGGGTTCGGCTGTGGCGTTCGCCGAGGTGTTCCGCCAGGTGCGTGACGACATGGCGGTGACACGCGACCGTCTGAAGCGGACGGACGCCGGCGAGCAGACCCTGCGGATCGAGGATGACATCATCGCCAACCTGAAGGAGATGATCGAGAACCTGAAGAAGGCGCGTGAAGACAACAAGGACCAGGACAAGAAAAAACAGCAACAGCAGCAGCAACAACAGCAGCAACAGCAACCGCAGGACCAGCGGCTGATCGACCAGATCGCCGAGCTGAAAATGATCCGGTCGGTGCAGACCCAGATCAACCGGCGCACGGAGCAGTACGCCAAGCAGTTCGCCACGGAGCAGTTGCCCGATCCATCCTCGGAAAAAGACGCCCGGAAACGGGCGGACCTGGAACAAACAAGGACGGAACTGAAGGACCTGAGCCGGCGGCAGGACAAGATCGGCAAAGTGACCAAAGACATGGCCCTCGGGCGCAACAAGGGGCAATAAGACCACCCCGGACGACGCCAAAAGTTCACCAGGAGACCGGACCGATGCCACGCACACGCGAAGCGATCGCACGACTGGCCCGCGCGGTGACCGCCGCGGCCCCGCTGGCCCTCGGTGCCATGACGGCGACCCAGGGTATGGGGGCGGACCAGGGGCAAGCCAAGGGGCCGGTTGCCAACGGACTGACCTTCGGCCAATTGCAGTCGATGGACCCCGCGCAGGCCCGGGCCAAGGCCGAAGCGCTGCTGGCGGAGACCGGCGGCAAGGCGGACAAGTCGCGACTGGACGCCATCTGGTCGACGATGGAACCCCTGGCGGACAAGGTGGCGGACACACTTGCCCTGGGAAACCCCGAGATCGGCAAACTGCTGAGCCAGGCGCGGAACAGCGACAAGCCGTTGCCCGAGGGAGTGCCCGCGTGGCTGAAGGACGACAAGCAACCGATTTTCGCGCGGGCGGCTGTGGCGCTGGCGGCGGCGCGGGTGCTGTCGAACCGGGGGGCGCAGGACGAGACCCTGGAAATGCTGCGCATGGTCCGGCCGGAGCAATCGATCGACCCGGGCAGCCACCTGTTCCTGAAAGCGGTGGCGGAGCATGCCCTGGTGCGGGGACCGGACGCGCAGGCGACCCTGGACCGGATGCTGGCCGATGTGGCGGACCTGTCGGAGCGCCACAGGATGGTGGGCTCATTGATGCAGGCGGAAATCACCCGATGGAAGGAGAAGGACCTGGGCTGGATCTCGAGGAAGATGGAGCAGATCCACCAGAGGCTGGAGATCGAACGGGGCGGAAAAAAGACCCGTGACATCCAGAAAGAAGTGCTGGTACGGCTGGACGAGATGATCAAGGAGGCGGAGAACCAGCAGAAGCAGGCGGCCGCCTCGAACCAGGGGAACTGCCCCAACGGCGGGCAGCAGGAAGGCCAAAGCGGCCCCGGAAGCGGTCAGCCCAACCAGCCCCAGCAGGAAAGCATGCCCGGCGGCCCATCCGGATCGGGCGATGTGGACACCAAGAAAGCCAAGGAGATCGCGGAGATCTGGGGCAAGCTGCCAGACCGCGAGCGGGCCCAGGCGATGCGCGACCTGGCAGCCCGCGCCCCGGCGAAATACCGGGAGACGCTGGAACTGTACTTCAAGAAACTGAACGAGGCCTCGCCGGGAGCTGGGCGCAAAAATCCCTGACGGCACCCTGCAGACCCCAAGCACCACGATCCCGCACCTGGATAGACGCATGCTCAAGGAAGTAATCTCCCGCCGGACCGGCGGGCGACTGGCTGGCTGGCTGGCTCTGATGGGCGCCGCCAGTTTGGGACCGGGAAGCACCGAAGCCATGGGGGGCGAGGTGCGGATGCTGGACGGGACCTCGCGGCAGGGCGAGGCGGTCTCGCTGGAAAAAAGCGAGCTGCGGTTCAAGGGCGCCGACGGGAAGGTGCTGCCCATCCCGATGGACACCGTGCTGCGGCTGGACATTGGGGCGGTGCCCGCCCGGCCGCCGCTGGAAAAATTCACCGATCTGGAACTGAATGACGGCACACTGCTGCGTTGCGCCAGCGTGAAGGTGGTGGACAAGGCGGTGGAGGTCTCGCTGCACGGCGGGCTGAACCTGAAGGTGCCGCTGGACAAGGTGGCGAACTGGCTGACCAACGGGGCCGATGAAGCGGGCCGGAAGGACTGGGACAGCCGGCTGATCAAGCGGAAGCGGCGGGACATGCTGGCCATCGCCCGGCAAGGCGCGATCAACTCGCTGGAAGGCACACTAGGTGCCGGCGACGCCGAGGGGAAGACCATCGGCTTCACGCCGCAGGGAATCGACCGTGAAGCCCGGGTGCCGCTGACCAACATCCATGGCCTGGCGTTTGAGCGGGCCCCCGATCCCAACCTGGAACCGGTGGTGGCCCGCCTGCTGGACACTGGCGGCAACCGCCTGGCAGCATCAGCGATCACGCTGAAGGAAGGCGCCTGGCAGGTGCGGCTCAGCGGCGGGATGGAGGTAAGCTACCCGGCCGGGGGCATGGGTGGGCTGGCCCCGGCCCGGTTGGATTTGAGCCGGGGCAAGTTGGCCTACCTGTCGGACATGGAACCGGCACTGGTGGTGGATCCGGCCAAGGAGGACCCGACACGATTCCGCACGGGGCCGACACGGGACAAGAACCTGGACATGAGCCCGCTGCGGCTGGCTGGAATCTCCTACGCCAAGGGGCTGGGACTGCTGGCCCCCACGGTGATGGAATACGAGCTGGGTGGAGAATTCAGGGAGTTCCGGTGCATCGCCGGCTTCGATGACGCGGTGAGCGGGGCCAGCGGTCCGGTGGTGCTGGTGATCGAGGGGGACGGCAGGGAGCTGGCGCGGCGGGAACTGGTCCGCGGGCCCTCCCGGGTGGCTGTGCCGGTGGCCTGCGCGGTGAAAGATGTGCAGAAGCTGAGGTTGAGCGTGCTGCCCGTGGGCGATGAACTGGGGCTGGGCTACGGCAAGCACCTGCATCTGGCGGAAGCCCGGGTGAGCAAGTGAGCAAGCAGCCTTTCGAAAACGGGTCGGTGAACCGCCGGACGGCGCTGGGCGCCCTGCTGGGCGCTCCCCTGTTGGCGGGCGTGTCAGTGGCGTGGCAGGATCCGGTCAGCCTGGAGGAGGCGAAACGGATCGCCGTGGTGAAGAAGGTGTCGCCGAGCGTGGTGGCGGTGGTGACCGGCGGCGGCTCGGGCGTGGTGATCAGCCCGGACGGATACGCGTTGACCAACTTCCATGTGGTGCAGGGGCAAGGCGGGGCGCTTCGCTGCGGGCTGCCGGACGGCATCTTGTACGACGCGGTGCTGGTGGGCCTTGACAAGATCGGCGATGTGGCGCTGATCAAGCTGCTTCCCAGGAAGGACAAGGATGGCAAGGATATCGCCTTCCCCCACGCGGAGATCGGCGACAGCGACACGGTGAAGGTGGGCGACTGGTCGTTCGCGATGGGGAACCCGTTCCTGCTGGCGGCGGACTTCACGCCCACGGTGACCTTCGGCCTGGTGAGCGGCACGCACCGATACCAGTACCCGGAACGGGGGATGTTCGAGTACACGGATTGCATCCAGGTGGACACGAGCATCAACCCGGGCAACTCGGGCGGTCCGTTGTTCGACATGAACGGCAAGCTGGTGGGGATCAACGGGCGCGGATCGTTTGACAAGCGCGGCCGGGTAAACTCGGGCGTGGGCTACGCGATCACGCTGAACCAGATCCAGAACTTCATGGGTTCATTGAAGTCCGGCCTGCTGGTGGACCACGCCTCGCTGGGGGCGACGGTATCCACCTCGAACGACGAGGAACTGGAACGACCGCAGGTGGTAATTTCCAACCTGATCAGCAGCGACGCGGAGCGGCGCGGGCTGGAACTGGGGGACGAGATCACGCGGCTGGCGGGGCGGCGGGTCTCGACCGTGAACCAGTTCAAGAATGTGCTGGGGATTTATCCCAAGGGCTGGCGTGTGCCTGTGAACTACCGGCGGCGCATCGAGGGCGCGGGGACGCAAACCCGTCAGGCCCTGGTGCGACTGATGGGGTACGAAAAGCGCGAACTGGACGAGGATGGCAGGCCGGTGGCCCCCGGAAAGCCGCCGGCACCCAAACCGGGCCGACCTGGCCAGCCGATGCCCCCCGGCAAAAAGCCCGAGGAAAAGGAGGAAGGCCCCCCTTCCCCCGCGCTGAAGCTGTATGAGGAAAAACCTGGCTACGCCAATTGGCTGGTGAACAAGCAGCGGCGGGACGCGGCACTTGCCGGCCTGAAGGCGGCACTTGGCGACCTGGGCGCCGCCGCCGGCGTGTGGACCGTGAAGGGCAAGGGATTTCTGGGGGAGAAGAAACTGGAGGCGCCGGTCTCGCTGGCATGGAGCGAACTGGCGCAGGGCAAGCCCGAGGTGGTGAGCGCCCGGGTGGATGGCGTGGACTTTTCGCTGGAGCCACTGAAGCCCGACCTGACGGCGCAGGCGCTGCGGGATCCGGCGGGATCGGGCGGGATGCTGGCAGCGCTGCATTTGCTTCGATTGTTCCTCGCCAAAGGGGACAAGGCATTTCCGCAAGGGATGGTCCACGGAGGCGAGACGCCCCTCTATCCGCCGCTGGACCAGGACCCGGAGGACTGGTGGCCCCTGCGGAAAAACGCGGAGGTGCTGGAAGGCACCCTGGGAGGCAGCCGGGCCCTCGCCTTTTTGGTGGAGGAAAAGGGGGCGGACGGCAAGGCTGCCGTCCGGCTGGCATGCCTGGAGGTTTGGCTTTCCCCCGACGAGGATCCCTGCGAACTGCATCTGGACCGGGTGAAACCAGTGGGGGGCGGGCGATCCATGCCGCACCTGATCACGGTACGGCACAAGGGGAGCAACTTCCTGAGGCTGGAGGCTGAGACATGGGAATTGCGCTAGGGCTCGTTTGCGCCGGGGCCCTGGCACTGGCCCAGGACCCACCGCTGGCGGATGTGATCAAGCGGGTGGACGCCCGGCTGGTGAAGGTTTACGGGGCCGGCGGGGTGCGCGGGCTGGCCGCCTATGGCACGGGCATCGTGGTGTCGCCCACGGGGCATGTGCTGACGGTGAACAACCATATTCTGGACACCACGGAGTTGCGGGTCCATCTTCCGGACGGGACACGGCTTTTGGCCAAGGTGGTGGCGATTGAACCGGAACTGGATCTGGCGCTGCTGAAGATCCAGGATTCGACAGCCCCGGATGACATGCCGCACTTTGATCTGGCCGCGGCCGCGAAGGCGGGCCCCCCGAAACCGGGCACCCTGGTTCTGGGTTTCAGCAACCAGTTCCAGATCGCCACCCGCGAGGAGCCGATGACGGTGCAGCGGGGGATTTTGGCCGGGATCACGCCGCTCTCGGCCCGCACGGGAGCCTTCCAAGTGCCCTACCGCGGGCAGGCGCTGATCGTGGACGCGATCACGAACAATCCGGGCGCGGCGGGCGGGGCGCTGACCACGCGGCAGGGGGAACTGCTGGGTATCATCGGGCGCGAGGTGAGCAACGAATTGACCCAAACCTGGGTGAATTACGCGATCCCGGTGTGGGCCTCGGTGGACCTGACAGACGCCACCGGTGCAATCCGCAAGGTGACGGTGAGTGAGCTGGTGGAGAAGAAGGAAAAGTACAAGCCCTCCAACCCGGCGGACCGGTCCCGTGAAAAGGCGGCCACGGTGGAAACGGGCATCGTGCTGGTGCCGGATGTGGTGGAGCGGACGCCACCCTATGTTGACTACCTGCGCGCGGGCGGAGCCGGGCTTCGCGCCGGCCTGAAGCCAGACGACCTGATCCTGTCGGTGGAGGGGATGACGGTTCCGACCATCGGCGCGTGGAAGGATGCGCTGGCGGGCCGCAAGCCGGGTGAACCCATACGGCTGGAGGTCAGGCGGGGGGAGAAGATCGAACTGATCACCCTGACGCCGGACAAACCCGCGGCCAAGCCGGTCCCCGCCCCAGCCCCGAAACCACCCGTACCACCCGCACGCTAATTCCCCCGGTTGCACCATGCTGACTTCCCTGGCCCTTTTGTGCCTGTCGCTGAGCCCCTTTCAGGAAACCGCCACGCTGCGTGAATCGGCGATTGCCCGGGCTGTGGCCCGGGTGGCGCCGGCGGTGGTGGCGATTGAAACCAGCGGCGGCACGGATGTGGTGGGCCAACCGGCGACACCGGGTGGCCGCCCGGGTGCGCCGGCGGTGCGACGCGGGACCGGGCCGACCACCGGGTTGGTGGTGGGGGCGGACGGTTGGATCGTGTCGAGCGCGTTCAACCTGGCGAATCAACCCGCGAGCATTGTGGTCTCGGCCGGCGGCAGGAGGCATCTGGCCCGGATTGTGGCCACGGACTCCAGCCGGATGCTGACACTTCTGAAGATTGACGCGACCGGACTGGCCGTGGCGGAGGCATTTCCGGCCAGCCAGATCCAGGTGGGGATGACCTCGGTGGCGGTGGGCCGGGCATTGTCGGGCGCGGCGCCGGATTCGCCGCCCTCGGTGAGCGAGGGGATTGTGAGCGCGCTGGGGCGGATCGCCGGGAAGGCGATCCAGACCGACGCGAAAATTTCCCCCGTGAACTACGGCGGGCCGCTGGTGGGTCTGGATGGCCGGGTTTTGGGCATTTTGGTTCCGGCATCACCCGACGCCGAGGGAGCGACGGCGGGATTCGAGTGGTACGACTCGGGCATCGGATTCGCTGTGCCCCTGGAAGACCTGAAGCGGGTGCTTCCGACCCTGCAAAAGGGCGTGAACCTGTCACGGGGCGTTCTGGGTGTGACCATGGCGCAGGGCGACCCGTTCCGCGCGGCCCCCAAGCTGACCGGCGTGC
>JAFMJU010000189.1 GCA_017853285.1 Gemmataceae bacterium | reverse complement strand
GGGTTACCGATACACGAGGACCCGGTTCGCCCGATCACCCAGGCCGGAAAGCGCCTCCTGGAATCGATACCTGCCGAAAAGATCAACATCGGATGGTGGCCGCGCTCGGAGCGCTATGCGGAACGATTGGCCCCGGGAACCAAGTTCGCGGATGTTCTTGGGGAAATTGACCCCGGAAAGCTGGCCTCGGGGGTGAGCCTGGGCACCGAGGAGGCCATCAGTTTCGGCCTCATTCCCCGCATGCACCGGGGCATTTTCGCGATGAATGAGGTGCCGGAGCTGGATGAACTGGTGCAAGTCGCACTGTTCAACATTCTGGAGGAACGGGATGTCCAAATCCGCGGGTATCCGGTGAAATTCGATTTGGACATCTTGCTGCTTTTCTCGGCCAATCCCTCCACCTACAACCGCTCTGGAAAAGTCATCCCCCAATTGAAGGACCGAATCGGCAGCCTGATCCAGACACATTACCCGCTGGAGCGGTCCCTCGGCATCGAGATCATGGAGGAACAATCCGGTGTGGACCTGGGAGGGGAATATCCGGTTTTGGTTCCTCCATTCATGAAGGAAATCGTCGAACAGGTGAGTGTTTCGGCCCGGAAATCCAGGTACATCGACCAGCTTTCCGGGGTGAGCGCGCGATTTTCAATCGCCAACTACCGGGTCATGGTGGCGAGCGCCCGGAGACGCGGCATCCTGTTGGGTGAAAAACCGGCGGTGCCACGCATTTCGGACCTGGCCCACCTGACCAGTTCCTCGCTGGGCAAATTGGAACTGGACATGATGGGTAGCCAGCAAATGTCCGAAAAGCAGGTTTTGGAATCGATCCTGGCCGACGCGGTGGGCAAAGTTTTCAGCGAGTATGTGGACAAGGCCGGCCTGGACAACATCGTGGAGGTTTTCAACAAAGGTGTGAAAATCGAGGTGGGCGACATGCTGCCCTCGGACACCTACGCCGAGCGGTTGCAGCGGGTACCTGCCGCGTGGGCCAAGGCATTCGAAGTCAATCCGGCCGAAAACCTTGCCGTCCGGGCATCCTGTCTGGAATTCGTGCTGGCAGGATTGCATGCGACCGACCGGATCAGCCGCCACCAGAAACATGGCAGGATCAGTTACGAGGTCCGCTGACGCACCCTGATCACCCTTCCCCGCACACAGGCCCCTCCATGACAGAATCCCTGCCTTCCAATGACGACGGCAATCAAAACCCGGAGTACGGGGCCGGGAATCTGTCCGGCGGGATCATCCACACTTACCTGCGCTTTGATCCGGTTCGTTTTCCCAGCCCGAATCAACCGCCGCCTGACCTTGTCACACCGGCCTTCGACCATTTGCTTTCAACCGGGAGTATGCGGCGCCTTACGGAGGAGGAATTGGCGCGGGCGGTTCGACTTGACCCGTCGCAACTGGCCAATCTGGGCCCAAGCCTCGACTCACTGCGCCGCATCCTGGAGGAGAAAAAAAGAAAGATCCTGGAAACTCATTCCACAGACGAGGTGATGCTCGAGGCGAGACAATCCTTCCTGGATGCGGGTCGCAAGGTACAACTCCCCGGCAAGCTGAAGGGGGATTTCGCCAAGGCCTTCCGGGACGAGCAGTTGGCGGACCTCGAGGACCTTTGGTACCGGCTGAAGGATGAAAAATCCCCAGGGGCCGTGGCCCTCCTCAACCTGATGGAGCGACTGGGCGAGAAGTACCAAATCGAGGAGCTTGAAGCCAAGTACCGGTTCACCGGGAAGCAGGCTATGGATGTGCCTTTGGCCCTTGAAATCAAGCAGATTCTGGAAGCGATTGACAGGCTTCTGAACCAGTTGGATGAGGCTGAAAAGACCGCCCAAATCGGCGTGATCGATCTTGAGGAAATGGCCAAATTCACCGAACCGGAGGACATGGAATCCCTTGGGAAAATCCAGCAGGAAATCCAGGAACTCCTCCAGGAATTGGCCCGGCGTCAGGGAATCGAGAAGGATGAACAGGGGCTGAAACTCACCCCGAAAGCCTACCGTCTGTTCCAAAACAGGATTCTAGGGCAAATCTTCGAGAAACTGCGCGATTCCCGGACCGGAAGGCACCAGGTCGGTGTGGAGGGGGACGGGGCCGTGGAAATGGCCAAGACTCGCCCCTTCGAATTCGGTGATTCGCCTGCCAACCTGGATTTGCCCGGCTCGTTCGTCAACGCGATGGTCCGCACGGGCGGAAAGACCCCGGTGCGATTGGAAATCCGCGACATGGAGGTCCACCGCACCCGCAAGCAGCCCCGCTGCGCGACCGTGGTTTTGTTGGATATGAGCGGATCAATGCGCTATGACGGGCAATACATCCAGGTGAAACGGATGGGACTTGCCCTCGAAGGTTTGATCCACTCGGAGTTCCCTGGGGATTACCTGCAATTCGTCGAGATGTATTCCTTCGCCAAACCCCGACATTTTTCGGAGGTGGCGGAGTTGATGCCCAAACCGGTCACCCTTTTCGACCCGGTTGTCCGCCTCCGGGCGGATATGTCCAATCCCTCGATCACCGAGTCGCAAATCCCTCCCCATTTCACCAACATCCAACACGGCCTCTCCCTGGCGAGGCGGTTCCTGGCGAACCAGGATACCCCTAACCGCCAGGTGATATTGATCACCGATGGTTTACCAACCGCCCATTTCGAAGGGGAACTTTTGTACCTTCTCTATCCTCCTGACCCAAGGACTGAGGAGGCGACCCTGCGCGAGGCCAACCTTTGCCACCGCGAAGGAATCACCATCAACATCTTCCTGCTTCAGACTTGGAACCAGACTTCCGAAGATGTCCAATTCGCTTATCGGATGGCGAAAAGCACCAATGGGCGCGTTTTTTTCCCGGGAGGGAACGAGTTGGACCGCTATGTGGTCTGGGATTATCTTTCCCATCGTCGTTCCATCATCGGTTGAAAATGGTTTTGCTGGATTTGTCCGGTTGCCTTCGCGGCATTAACATCGGCCCTGAAGACCGGAGATTCCCATGCGCGACCTCACACTGAATGACAACCAAGTCCAGGAATTTGTCCGCACCGGCTTTGTGCTGGCCAAGGGCCTGTTCAGCCCGGATGAAATAGGGATGCTTTCCCGCGCAGCCCGCGAAGATCACGAGCTTGATCGCCATAGTTTTGGCAGGGCCGATGGAGAGGGCGGAACAGTCCGGCTTTCCTTATGGAACCACCCGGGAAATGGTCTTTACGGCATGTTCGCCCGTTGCGAGCGGGTTGTCCGTTCCATGGAAAAACTGCTGGGTGGAGAGGTTTATCACTACCACTCCAAGATGATCATGAAGGACCCACGGGTTGGAGGAGCCTGGGCTTGGCACCAGGATTACGGCTACTGGTACCAAAATGGCCTGCTTTTTCCGCAACTTTGCAGCCTTTTTATCGCCGTGGATCCCTCCCGGCGCGAAAACGGTTGCCTCCAGGTAATCCCAGGTTCACACCATGCCGGCCGGATTGACCACGCGCTCACCGGCGAGCAGGCGGGCGCAGACCTTGAACGGGTCAATGAACTTATCCAGCGGTTAGGTGTGATCCCGGTGGAAATGGAACCGGGGGATGGACTGTATTTCCACGCAAACTTGTTGCATCGATCTGACCAAAACCAAAGCGACCATCCCCGCTGGTCAATGATTTGTTGTTATAACGCCGCAAGAAACAATCCTTACAAGGATTCCCATCACCCCCGGTACACCCCCCTTGCGGTAGTGCCTGATTCTGCAGTGATCGATGCGGGGAAGGAACGGTTTCGGACGGTGGACTCACCGGACAGTTGGCTCGTGCCTAGTGCCGACCATTCAGCCAGAACCTTAAGCCAAAAAGATTAACCCAAACAACCCATTTTTTCCAATATGGCCATACTAGGTAAATTTTTCCGCCCTTTTTAACCAGTTCAGGAAAATCAGGATAATTCCGTTGGAGGGTTCTGACCATCGCCATCCGATACTACCCAAGACTCGCTTTTTTCTGAAAGCGCCGGGGTTTTGGAAGGTATGTCCGCACTACTTTTCTGTTTGTGGATGCCCCTGTGCCAACCAGGCGAGCAATCGTCCGATACCGCCGCAATCCAACCTGTAGCCGGCGCGGTGGATGAGGCATCCAAAGGCCCCAAGCAACCGCTGGGCAACAACAACAAGCAACAGGAAAACTGCCCCCGTCTCTTGATGGCAGTGGATGGTGCCGGGCAATTCTTCACATTTTCCAACGCCTGCATCCGGGCCTGCATGGATCACTATCCCGATGTGGATGTGAGGCCGTTTCTATGGTCCCACGGCCATCGGCGTTACGTGGCCGACCAAAGGGATTTTCATTGGGCCAACACCATGGCAAGCCGGTTGGCCAGCCAAATCCTGGCTTGGAAGCAAGCGAATCCTACCGGCAAGGTTTACCTTGCAGGCCACAGCGCGGGATGCGGGATCGCCCTGCACGCAGCCAGCGAACTTCCACCGGAAACCCTTGAAAAAATCACGGTGATGCTGCCGTCTTGCTCCAGCAAAGTGGATTTGATCGGATCCATCCGCGCGTCCAAACACGGGGTTCATGTCTGGTGCAGTGACCAGGATTGGGTGATTCTGGGGCTGATGGTGCGGATGTTCGGGTGCCAGTACGACACTGCGAGTATTCGCGCCGCCGGAAGGTGGGGCTTTGAGCCCAAACCTATCACCCACGAGGAAAAGGCGCTCGTCCGGGCCAAGCTTCGCCACTATCCATGGCACCAAAGCCAAAAACGATTGAACAACGATGGCGGGCATTATGGCGCGTACCAAAGCCCCTTTTTGGAAAAAGTGGTTTTGGCCAACCTGTTCAACCCTGAGGTTGAACCTCCTTACCCGGTGATCGAGCAGGTACAGGAAATACCCGAAGAACCCTAATCACCAAGGAGGCCGGAAGGGCGAATCAATGCCCTTCCCTAACAAGGTTTCGGCTCCAGGAAGGAATCTCAACTTCCAAAGTTTCTGAGCCGTTGGGAACACACTGACAGGCCAAACGCGATTCCAGAGTCACGCCCCGGGCGTCATCCAGCATGTCCTGCTCGTCGTCTGTGGCCTCGTTGCAGGATTTCAACCCTTTTTTCACAATGACATGGCAGGTTGAACAGGCTGCCACTCCCCCACAGGCATGGTCGATCTCAATCCCGGCCCCCTCGGCAATATCAAGAATGCTTCCGGGAAGCCCGGTGCGGTTATACGGTATCTTGGCCGGGTCCACCTCGAATGTTTTGCCCGCCGGAAGGAATGTGACGGTGAATTTACGGGTTGGCTTTTCGGTTTTTGATTGCTCAATATAGGGATTCACACCAGCCATCGATCACTCCTGAATTTCATTGGCGCAGTCGCTGTCGACAAGAAACCGAAATACTCCAGCAATATTTCATTGTAGGGATCTAAGGCATCCCAACAGGCTCAAAACCGAGGACTCCCACTTTCATGGACGGATTTTTTTCAGCCGGGTCCACCTTCAGGGTTTGTCCTTTGATTCGCAGTATCTGTTTATCCTCAAACTCACCCAGAAAAGAGTCCGGTCCCAGCAAATCAGAATAAACCCGGGTCCCGTAATGCATGGGAATGACGAATCTAGTTGGTTTGATTTGATCCACCACCTTTTTGGCATCTAGGCCGTTCAGGGTATAAACCCCACCGACAGGAACCATCAACACATCCACCTGCCCCAGTTCCCGGAGCATGGCTGGATCCAACTGGTGTCCCAAGTCACCCAGATGGGCAATCCGCAACCCGTCCAACTCGATCACCCAAATGGTATTCAGGCCCCGTTTCATTCCCTGGACCGCATCATGAAAGCAGGAGATGTCACGCACCCGAACATCCTTGATTTTCTCATCGACCGGATTGAAAACAGCCCGACCGCCCGGTCCGGCCGCTTTCAATCCCTCGAGAACTTTGACTTGCATTGGGTTTTCAATCGGGTCCATGCGGTTGTGATCGGTATGACGATGGCTCAACAAAACCGCATCCACCTTCATGGAACGCCTGCCGTAGCTCTCGATGGCATGAGGATCCAAGGCCAAGCGGACTCCACCTGATGAAACGACTTCAAAAAAAGATTGCCCATGCCATGAAATAGTTATTGGTCCGGCCGATATTTCGGAATTGGCTCCAGCCAAAAAAAACAATGAAGCCAAGAGGCGGATCGCCCCCGCTGAAACAGCATTTTTGCAGGCCACAGGCATACCCTCTTTGCCGAAACCCGTTAGATTAACAAGTAGATTATAAGGTCTGAACCACTAGATTGCAGGTGGATCGATGGCCAGGAGTTCCGGGCAACTTCCCTGACGCGTTTTTGGCGCGATATCGGTCCAGGAAAATCAGGTGGGAGAAAACAGGTTTGAGTAGAACCGAGCTTTTGGTGGAACGCGATGTCCATGGACGCTCCCACCTTGACCTTTACGATCTGGCCCACCAGCTTTGCCTGCGCCACCGCCTGGATGGGGGAACCCCGCAGGCGGAGTTATTTTTGGTCGTCAAGCGGGAACAGGATCGCCTGCCCATCCTGCAATTGGAGAGAAAAATCCACGAATCGGGCGAAGGGGAAAAAGTATCGCTTCCCCACTTGAAACTATGCGTCGCCCTTTTGCTTGTTGCCGCCAGGGACTTTGAACCAGCCCGAAAGTATTATTCCCTCCTTTCGAGGGAAGATACGCACCCTGAAATCCAAAGGCAGGCACTGGTTGGAGCCAGAAATCTCGCGTTGTTGGAGGGTGATTTCCTCCGGGCACTGGAGACCGAAAAATCGATATGCGCCAGGTTACCAGAAAGCGCAATGGCTCCAACCAAACATTTCCAACCGGAGGCGGTACTTGGGGCAGGCGTCACCGGGTCAACCTGGCTGGCCCGAGAAAAACAAACCGGCAAGCAACGGGTTTTAAAATTCGCCCCTTCGGCCCATGGTGACCATTCGGCTTTCCTCCAGTTATGCAACACGATGCTGGCCCAGCAGATGGACCACCCTTCCCTTGAAAAAGTCCTCCGGGTGGAACCAGGGCCTGATGGCCGCATGGTGCGGGTAAGCCGTTATCGACCAGGCTCCAACCTGGAGCAGGTTGTTTCTTCCCAAGGACCGCTTCCGGAACATGAGTGGCTGGGAATCGCCTGGTCACTGACGGAAGGGCTTTTGGCTACCCATGCAAAAGGATTGGTTCACAAGGCCGTCAGACCCGGCCATGTACTACTGTCCCCCTGGGGCGCCAGCGGCACAGTGAACCGTTGGCGGGTTTTGCTCCATGGGTCGGATCAAATCCCTTCCAGGAATATGCTGCATGCCCTGTTGGCACAGCCTGAACTGGAAAGAATAACCGAACTGGGCCGGTCTGCGGCCCGTTTCGCCGCCAGCCTTCCCCCCGAGACCTTGGGCAAACCCAGAGGGCCCCAGTGGTTTGGCCCCATCCAGGATGTTTACGGAATGGGATTGCTGACCGCTTTCGCATTAACCGGGACCCTCAAACCCTCAGCCCTGGAATGGAAGGCCCATGGGCTAGGCGAAGGCTGGAGGGATCTGGTGGAAAAGGCAGCCAGTTGGTCCCAGGCCCCACGCCTGAAGCACTTGCTGGAATTCCGGGATTGGCTGGAGAAATTGGCTGGCTCAGAAATCCTCGGACAGTTGCGGGGACGCGAAAAAG
>JAFMJU010000188.1 GCA_017853285.1 Gemmataceae bacterium | reverse complement strand
TTTTGGATCATTGATTTCCACAACGGCGAATAGCAGATCCGGAACAGTCACTTCCTGAACCATGCCCATGCCGCCCATACCACCATCGCCAGACATGCCGGCTCCGCCCATGCCGGGCATGCCCATGCCACCACCCATCAACCCCATGGCAGGACCACCCATGCCTCCACGGCCACCCGGGCCGCCCATGCCACCCGCACCAGGCCCGCCCATGCCCGCCCCGCCCATGGCAGGGCCGCCCATGCTAGGACCACCCATGCCACCTCGGCCCCCGGGCCCACCCATACCGCCGCCTCCGGGCATTCCCATGCCACCACGGCCGCCCGGCATCCCCATGCCGCCAATCGATTCACCACTGCCGATGCCATCACTTCCGCCCGGCATACCCATACCGCCACCCTGCTGGCCGGCCATCAGGGTCGAGTAGGATTTGTTCAAATCGATCACGACGAAGATGTATTCGCCACGCGCCGGTGCCAATGGAACCAACCCGGCGGCGGCGGTTCCCAGGCATGTGGCCACCCAACGGCGAAATGCATTGACCCGGGTGTGATTACCATTGCTTGGATTGGTGTTGCCACGCATCGCCTAGGCACCCCCCTTGAAGCTGATCGGATCCAATTACCTTCGCCAGCGGCCCGAGGGGAATTTCCCCATCTCCTGCTCTGGCTTCGTATTCCGACTAAAAATCCAATTTCAGACTTATTCCAATCATCCCCGGATTTAACCCTGTCCGCAAGCAGGGTTTGCCTGCCACAGAGGGTCTCGGGACCGATTTTTCGGGCGTTTAGGCCGTCAGGCGACCCTTCCCGCCCGAGTTCAACACCGGTTTGGCCGAATTCGTTGGTTGGCAAGGGCTTAACGGCTGAATTCCGCGCGCTCCAGATTGACCCGCAACACCCCCAGCAGGTTCATCCAGCTCCAATCCGTGGGGCCCGTCGCCAGCTTGACATGAGTGGCGTCCACCCCGCTGGCCTGATTCCAGGTGGGATCCACGGCTTGCCATCCGGTGCCATCGTGGTACTCGGCCCAGGCGTGCCAAACCATGGCCAAGCGGGTTCCCGATTTGCCCACCATCTCTCCCGGAACCAAGCCCGTCACTTCCCGGGCCGGGATTCCACAAGACCTGGCAGCCGCGACAAACAAAAGCGTGTGTTCGGTGCAATCTCCGCGGGCCTGATCCAAAACGCTGAGGGCATCCTCGGCATTGGCGGCCATGGTTTTGCCAAGGTGACGGTTGACAGCACCCACCAACAACGCGGCCCTGTCCCGCACTGACTGGGCCATCCCCACCTGCTTTTGGGCCCACGCTTTCAGCCTTGGATCGTCGGATTGCAGGGTTGGTGTGGAGGCCAGCATCGCTTTTTTTTCAGCCTCACCCAAGGGTTCCGCCTTGCCCGGCAACGGGGATCCCTGGGTGATCAAATGAACCGCCCCCTTGGGCTCGTTGGTTGGAGCGACCAGTTTCTGACGCTTGTCCTCCGGAAAGCTGAAACCGGTATCCTCCAGCCCCCGCATCAACCAAACGGCCTTGGTGACCCTGGGAGCCAACTTGGGATCCTTCAAACCGTCCAGTGGAATGGATAGAGCCTCCGCCAGGTCCACCCCGCCGGCTTGCAGTTTCCGGGCGATGCTCTCGGGTTCCTGCTTCAATTGGAGGGGGCCGACCCGGACCGAAAGGGTTTTTCCCTGGTCGGTCACAAGGCAATCCATTCGCGCACCATCCATCTCGCAGCGCACCCGATTGACCCGCTCCCCCTCCACTGACTCCTTGCCGATGAAGGTGTAGACGGTCGGACGGTTGGGGTTCTCGTCATCCCATTCGGTTTCCCAGGAAGTCATGCGCGTGCCCGGTTCAGGGCTGGAGGAAAGCCAGGCGTTCATCCGAACCGTGTGGGAAAGGCTGGCCTTGGGCCGCTCCACCTCACGGGTTTCCTGACGACCGTCGCGGTTGACGACAAGCTTCAAGCCGTCGCCTTTTCCCGTGGGCATCGCGATACGCTCAGTTCGTTTGCCGTTTTCCTCCGCGATTTGATGGAAATAAATCAGCGGACCTTCGCCCTCAAGTGCATGGATGCTGGTGGTCTGCGAGACCTCATGAACCGGCTTGCCGTCCGCCAATTCCTCGCGGGCGGTTTCCTCGACGATGCGCCAAGCCAGCTTGCCGTTCCAAAGGATCGGCCCTTCGGTCTCGATTTCATACCCAAAGCGTTTGCCGCCAAGGTATTGCCCCAGGCTGGAATGGGTACTGCCGGTGCTGAGAACCCGAAGCCAATCCGCTGGATTATTGGGAGGTGTTTGCAGGGAGGATTTGATGCCCTTGCCACCCCCGGCTTCCCCGACAACAGGTTCCTGACCGCATAAAAGGGCCAGGACCAGGGAAAACAAGGGTGAAGGCGACATCTACGGACTCCATCCTTGGAATCACCGGGCAAGGGCCTCTTCCCTGAGGTCAAGCCACGGATTTGCCAAGAATACCCTCCACCCCTCGCATCATGCCATCGCATTCTGCGAAATCCAGGCAAGATTTTCCGGCTGAAAGCTCGAGGGCGTTATCCAGGTGAAGCCAACTGTGACACCCCTCCCATGCCGGGTTGACCCCTATTTCTTTCGCAATCGGCAAACGAAAGGCTTCAAGGGCCAAAACCGTCAGGCCCGGATACCTGTATTGAAAACGTTTTTGAACGGTTTCCGGTTTCAGAAGGTGCCACGGCTCCAGTTTCTGCAAAAGCGATGGTTCCCCCACCCGCCATTGCCCAACCACACGGGCCCAACCATGCAGTCGGACAACGCCGGGCCCCGGATTGGGATGGAGAAACGGCTTGGCCTCCTCCCGCAGCCCTTGCTCCTGCTGGTGACTCCAGGTTGGATAAAGCCAGAATGGTTCCCTTGGAACTTCAAAACCCTTTTCCGCTATCCCCCCCTTGCGCAGCAGCAGGATCGGCCGCCCTTCCAGAAGTGCCTGGATAACGGCGCTCCATTCCTTCAGGGCGAGGGTTGTGCCCCCGGGAAATGGCATCAGCAATCCTCCGGTCGTTGCTGGCGAAGCAGGAGGCCCATGGCAGCCTCGCGGGGTGCCATACCCTCAAACAAGACGGAATACACACCCTTGGCGATGGGCATCTCCACGCCGATGGCGTCGAGGCAGGGGATCAATGCTTGGGCCGTGGTCACCCCCTCAGCCACCTTGGGGGTTTTGGCCCGGATGGTATCCAGGGTTTCCCCTTGGGCCAACCATTCGCCCACCTGTCGATTACGGCCATGGGGGCTGAAGCAAGTGGTGAGCAAGTCTCCCATGCCGGCGAGCCCCGCAAAGGTGATAGCCTTGGCTCCAAGCGCCACACCACACCGGCTCATTTCAGCCAGACCCCGGGTGATCAGTGCTGATTTCGCGTTGTCTCCCAACCGCAAACCGTCTGCCATGCCGGCGGCGATACCCAGGACATTTTTCAGGGCTCCCCCCAACTCCACTCCCACCGGATCATCGTTGGTGTAGACCCGAAAACGATCGGTACCTACCAGTTGTTGAACCCAAACCGCCAAACCGGGTTGATCTGAGGCCACCACCACCCCCGCTGGAAGGCCCCTAGCCACCTCCTCCGCATGGCTTGGGCCACTCAATACCGCGACCGGGACGCTCGCACCCCATTCCTCCTGGATGATTTGGCTGGGCCGGAGGAAAGTGCCGATTTCAATTCCCTTCACCAAGCTGATGACCGCCACACCCTTTGGAAAATGAGACCCAAACTGCCTTAAAGCCGAACGCGTGTACTGGGTGGGTATCGCCACAAAAACAGCTTCGGTGCCGGTAAAGGCCTCGACGGGGTCCACCAGAATGCTGACCGAATCGGGAACTTTGATTCCGGGCAGCAGGCGGACATTTTCACGCGTTTTCTGAAACTGCAGGGTGGTCTCGGGCCTTGTGCCGAGAATTCGAACCTGGCGCCCCGACCTTTGGGCAAGCACCCAGGCCATGGCAGTTCCCCAGGCCCCGTCCCCCACGATGGTGACAACTCGCGCCATTCCCACCCCCGGCAACCCAGAATGAAGGCCAACCAAAGCCTTTGGCCCGGCAAAAAAGGCGCCTTAAATCCAATGATTCAGGGCGCTTGCGAAAAAATTTCGCATTCCGCCGCAAAATCACCAAAGGTCGGCCACCGCTCCTGCCGATGTTTTACAGGGTCCCCCTCCCCAAGCCACCATTCCCAAAGAATGTCCGGCTTCCCACCTGGGAGGTGGCCTTGCCCGCCTGTGGGGCTAGTTCCCGCCCACTGGAAAGGTTGAATGCCATGAACAATCACCTGCTGCGCCTTTACACCACCCCCCCGGAGTTGCCGGATGAGGTGCTGCCCGAGGCCACGGTGAAAGTGCAACTGGGCGACCTGTTGCCCCTGGTTGCCCTGGCCAGCCGTGGCAATTACGCGTGGCTTCAGGACTTCATGGATGACGAGGTGGTGATCACCGCCGACCTGCACGAGATCCTGCAGGCCTTCCGCGCCCGCCGTCCCGGCGCCTGATCTTCGCAGAAAATAGGCCCATGCCCCCCGTCAGGGAATATCCTCGGGGGGCTTCAGCATTTCCGGACGCCCCAATTCCTTCAGGGTTTTCAGGTCCAGGGTGCCACGCACCTCGGTTTCCAGAAGCTTGATCCGCGCCTCCAGGTCCTTTTGGCGGGCC
The DNA here is from genome assembly GCA_017853285.1 of Gemmataceae bacterium. Lineage (GTDB taxonomy): Bacteria > Planctomycetota > Planctomycetia > Gemmatales > Gemmataceae > UBA6894. The sequence continues at coordinate 2,968 of JAFMJU010000188.1, read as the reverse complement.
TTTAGGGTTACGATTGCGTTGCTGAGGGTGTCTTCCTGCTTGGCACGGGGCACTTCCGGATAACCCAGTTGCCGCTGCAACGCCGCAAAAAGGTACAACGGATCCCGGCCCCTGTTGGCACCGGCGATCCTCCCCTCCTTTTCCGAGAGCAAGGCCGGCAGGGGGGGGTGATATTCCGGATCAGCCCGGCGCTGATCGATGAGGTAGGCCTCGGAACGCAGGTAAAGCAAATCAGCGAAATCGATGAGGCCGACCTGGTACCGCAGGTCTTGGAGAAACTGCCTCCACAAATCATCGTACAGCGGGTCGCCCGCCATGGCGGGCAACCCACCGTCGTAGCCAAGCCGGTGGCGCGAGATGCATTCGAACTGAAACACGAACAGGCCGGAGGCGCTGGCCCCGCCCGCCTTGTAGAGTGCCTCCTTTTCCAAAATGGTCAGGGCTGTCTCGGTGGCGAACCGAAGGTTTTCCGCCTCGGCGTTGGAAACCACGAAACCCTGAAATGGCGTGAAGTAATGGGAAAGCCTCAAAAATCCCGAGGCCAGGTTGCCGGTGTGTTTCATCTCGGCGGCAAGGAACTGGGCCGCCATGGGCATCCGGGTGGATGCCAGCAGTTCCATGTCGATGCGCTGGAGGATCTCCTGGGCGGGCAGATTCTGGGCCAACCTTTCCCGCAGGGTGCGGAAAAAGTACGCCTGTTCGACCCATTCTTCACGATTTAAAAGGCTTGCCATATCTGTATTTTATGGACCAAAGCCCCACTTGGACCTTGAAATGCCAGAGGCGGGATGGATCAATCCTCCGCCCGGCTTCCGTCCCCGCACATCAGCACCATTTTCGGATCGAAACGGGCGACCGACTCCACCAGGTCCCGCTGGCTGGCCATCACCTGGTGGATATTCTTGTACACCCCGGGTACCTCGTCACACCCGGCGGCTATCACCTCGATGCCGATGTGGGCCAGTTCCCGGCGCACCTTGTTCAGGTTGAAATGGCGTTTCGCCTCGGTGCGGCTCATCAAGCGGCCGGCGCCGTGGGAGGCACTGTCCAGGCTTTCCGGATTACCCAGCCCACGCACCACGAAGGCCGGTGATCCCATCGAACCGGGAATCACCCCCAGCACCCCTTTTCCGGCGGGTGTGGCGCCCTTGCGGTGGACATAGACTTTTTTGCCCTGGTGCTCCTCCAGCCAGCAAAAGTTGTGGTGGTTTTCCACACCCGCAATCGGTTTTTCACCCACGATGCGGGCCACCAGCTTGTGGATCACATCATGGTTCGCCGCGGCGTAGTCGCCCATCAGGTTCATCGCCGCGAAGTATTCCTGCCCGGCTTCAGAATCCATCCCCAGCCAGGCCAGGCGACCGACATCGCCGAATTTCTTTGGAAGCTGGGCCCGGGCCATGTCGCTGTAGGTGGAACAAACCGCCGCCCCGGTGCCCCGGCTGCCCGAATGGCTCAACAGGGCAATGTACTGCCGGGCCTCCAGGCCAAGGTCCGGCTGTTCCAGGGTGAGCACACCCCACTCCACGAAATGATTGCCGCTGCCCGAGGTGCCCAACTGCGCCCAGGCCACATCCTTTTTCTCACGGGTGATCCGGCTGACCGCCCAATCCTGGTCCATCACCGCATGATCCACCCGCTGCTTGCGCTCCTTGCCCACGCCGAACACGGTGCCGCCCTGCAACGCCCGTCGGAACAAGTCAGCCTGGCGGGTGAAATCCTCCGGCGCCACATCGTAAATGGTCAGCTTCATTCGGCAGGCGATATCCACCCCAACGGCATAAGGACAAACGGCGTTTTCCAGGGCCAAAACACCACCGATCGGCAAGCCGTAGCCCACATGGGCATCCGCCATGAGGGCAGCCCCCACCGCCCCGGGCAGCTTGCATGCCTGTCGCATCTGTTCGTGGCAGGCCTCCTCAATGCCGTCGGGCCCCCAGGTACGGTAACTGACAGGCTGTCGGGTGGTGGGTTCGCGCTTTTCTTCCTGCAGCGCCTTGGCAAGCTTTCCCACAAACGGGTCGGAATCAAAGGTGGCGGGATCCGCCACACACGCTGTTATCAGCTCACGGATATCGATGCGGTCTTCCTTGGCGATTGAGCCATTGTGGCGGGCCAGGTCTTGAATCGCCTGCATGGCGATACCCATCGCCCAGGGTGGCACTCCGGCCTGGTTCAGTTTGCGGGTATTCATTCAACACCAGACCTTCTCGCCATCTTCAATTTGGGCCAACACCAATGTATTCGCGCCAGCCATCAGGCGTTTTGCAAAAAAAAAGGAGCGCCACCGACAAGTGGCGCTCCCGCAATTGCCCACGAAATTCCCACTTTGGGATCAGGGCTGGTCCGGCTGGATCACCTCGCCACCATTGCGGGTGATGTAGGCTTTCAAGGTTTCCTCGGCTACCCCAAGGGCAATCGCCCGGACGCTCCCGTCCCCCATCAATGCCAAGAACAATTGCCTTCCAGGGGCCCCCATCGGGGGCAATGGTTTCTTGGGGTCAAATGGCAACTCTTGCGGTGCGGCCCAAGGCACCTCCTCCCGGGCATCCACCACCATGAAGGTGTTGGAGGTGCCATCGGTCACATCCTGCAGTCGGGTTCCGCTTGCCATAGGGGCCGGCTTGCCGGCATCGAACATCGCCCCGTTGCCAAAAAACACCCGGTAAGGGGTTTTGTTGGACGCCTCCCGCGCGGGGTCATTGAAGACTTTGATGGCCAAATCAGAAAGCGGCTTGTTGTTGGGGCTGTCCCAGGCCTCGTCCATCTTCCATTTTTTGTAAATGCCATCTTGCTCGATGTAGGGCAGGATCAGCACCCGCCAGGAGTAGAGCGGTTTTCCAGTCTTATCCACCACAAAGGCGGGTGGAAAACGGCCGTACACAGAGTGGTAATTGTGGAGGGCCAGCCCCAGCATTTTCATATTGTTCATGGAGTGGGTTCGGCTGGCAGCTTCACGCACCTTCTG
>JAFMJU010000003.1 GCA_017853285.1 Gemmataceae bacterium | reverse complement strand
ATGTGGAGAGGCGTCATGGTTCAGCAGGTCACTACCAAGCCAACCCCGCGTCAAAGGGAAAACGCCGACGGCGTCTACTTCGTCATCCATGCCTCATTCAGCAAATCCAATGCGGTTCGCGTTTACGGGCCTGAGGCCGAAGTGCCCGCCTGGACCGGCAACCACATGCCCGACGAGGTGACCCGCGAGCTCTCACAGCGCATGCACTTCGCCGCCTGGCGCATGAGCCGTAGCAAAGACGAGAAGTCCAAGGGCTTCTGGAAGGCCCACTATCTGCACATGCGCGATCTGGTGGTCATGGGCAATCGCAAGCTCATCTTCCGCGCCATTCGCCGGTGGATGCCACCCGCCACCCATGCCGAGGACATGACTTCCGATTGCCACATCGTTCTGATCCAATCGGTGGCCGCCTACAACCCTTGGATGGGCATTCGCTTCAGCACCTATGCCTTCACTTGCCTCATGCGGGCCCTGTCACGCCTTTCGCTGAAGATGCAGGCTGATCGCATGAACCGCAGCGTGCCTCTCGAATCTCTGGCCGGTACCCAACTCGACCCGTTCAGCCTCGACAACCAGGACGGAGCCGGTTTCAAACTGGACGAGGTGCTGGGCGACCAATCGGCGGTCCTTTCCCCCCGTGAAAAGCTCGTGCTCATTCAGCGCTTTTGCCTCAATGACAAGCAAAAGACAGGCACACTGGAGCAGGTGGGCAAAAACCTCGGGCTCTCGAAGGAGCGTGTCCGTCAGGTTCAGGCCAGGGCTTTGGACAAGCTGCGTGCTGTTCTTGCCTGATCCAGTCGTCTGACTTTGGTTCTCAAGGGCCACCCCACCTGGGGTGGCCTTTTGTTTTTCGGGCCCGTTCGTTTCTTGTTTGCCAGTCTGCCAATCTGTCAGAATTTCCTTGGACTCAACGCAAGTCCAAGGCTAGCATGGCAGTTCGATCATTCCGGGGGAGCGTATCCCTAGCCGCAGCCTCCCACTGGGCGGCCCCGGAATGCACGGAGAAATCTTCACGGAGTAGTTCATGACCTCTCAAGCAGCAGCGCAAAACCCATCCGGCCAGGATGTGATCAGCTCCAATGACTGGAGCCTTTTCATTGCCAGCTTCATGGCCCTCATCGCCGCGGGCATCGGATTCTCCGTCCGTGGTGCCATCCTGGGGGATTGGGCCGGGCAGTACGGCTTCACCCAGTCCGAACTGGGCACCATCACCGGTGGCGGCCTCACCGGTTTCGGCATCACCATCATTGTGCTGTCGTTCCTCGCCGACAAAATCGGCTACGGCCCCCTGATGGTTCTGGGGTTCCTCTTCCACCTGTCCAGCGCCATCGTCACCTTCTTCGCCACCACAGCGTTTGACCAGTACGGCAAGGAAGGGGCCTACACCTGCCTCAACGCCGGCATGTGGCTCTTCGCGCTGGGCAACGGCACCTGCGAGGCGGTCATCAACCCCCTCACCGCCACCCTGTTCCCCAAGAACAAGACCCACTGGCTCAACATCCTTCACGCCGGCTGGCCGGGCGGCCTCATCCTGGGTGCCCTGCTGGGCTTGGTGTTCGAGGGCATCGGCGGCGTCCGCTGGGAAATTCAAATCGCCACCTTCCTCGTCCCCACGCTTATTTACGGCTTCCTGATGCTGGGCAAGAAGTTCCCCAAGTCCGAGGCCAGCGTTTCTGGCGTCGAGATCGGCACCATGCTCGCCCAGTTCGCGGCCCCGGTGCTGCTGTTCCTGGTCTTCCTGCACGCCCTCGTCGGCTATGTGGAACTGGGCACCGATAGCTGGATTTCCAACATCACCGGCCGCATCCTCGAGAGCAAGAGTGCCGGCCTCTGGCTGTTCATCTGGACCTCGGGCCTCATGTTTGTGCTGCGCTTCTTCGCCGGCCCCATCGTCCACAAGATCAACCCGCTGGGCCTGCTGTTCATCAGCGCTATCTGTGGCACCCTCGGCCTCTACCTGCTGGGCACCACCACCACGCTGGCCATGTGCGTGATCGCCGCTACCATCTATGGCTTGGGCAAAACCTTCTACTGGCCCACCATGCTGGGCGTGGCCAGCGAGCGCTTCCCCAAGGGCGGCGCGCTGGTGCTCGGCATCATGGGCGGCGTGGGTATGCTCTCCGCCGGCCTGCTGGGCGGCCCCGTCATCGGCTACAAGCAGGATTACTTCACCACCCAGAAACTCGAGGAGTCGAACAAGGACGCCTACAACCGCTTCAAGGTGGAAAAGCCAGGTGCGCCCTACGGCTTCCTGCCAGCCATCGCCGGCCTCGACGGTTCCAAGGTCGCCGTCCTCGAGGATTACGAGAAGAACAAGGGCAAGGCGGATGCCAAGCTCGGGATCGAGGTCGATCTCGAACGCGCCAAGGCCCAGAAAGACCAGGAGAAGAACAAGGGGCTCGTCGATGAGCTGACCAAGCTCAACGACTGGTGGGCCAAGGAAGAAAAGCCCAACGCCGACAAGGACCTGAAGGATGTGGTCGCCGCCCGCCTGACCGGCGGCCAAAAGGCCCTGCTCGTCACCGCCCTGGTGCCCGCCACCATGGCGATCGGCTACCTGCTCCTCATCCTCTACTTCCGCGCCACCGGCGGTTACAAACAGGAGCATATCGGCCATTAAGGCCGATTCAATCCCGTTATCCCCAAGCGCCCGTCCGGAAAACCGGCCGGGCGTTTTTTGTGACATTGGCAAGGTGGCTTGGGGCAGGGTGAGTCAGTAGCCAACGGTAGCCCTTGCAAGGGGAAAGTCGTTTTCAAAAAGTTGCATTTCAGACCGAAATGGACTTCCCGTTTGAACGCCGCGATTTATTGTGTGGGCCACTACAGGCCTGGACGGTCTTCCTATCTTCTGGGTGCAGCTTTGTTGTTTTTTTGCTCTTTTTGTGCGCTGATTGCTTGGTGCGTTATTCAAAATGACAGGCGCCTGGTGGAAAAAGAGTGGGAGGCTATTCGGGCCATGGAGGCGACAAGGGAGCCCGGCTCGCCTACTATGGCTAAGCCACCAGACAGTGAAACCAGAGAGCCATAGTCCGGATTCGGTGAGATGGGTCCGTGTTGACTACTGGACACCATCCGGTTTTGACAGATAACTTTTTGCCTTTCAGCTAAAGGCTTTTGAGCGGCCCAAAAAATCATCGCCCTCGGGATTCGCTCCACACTTCCTCCTCCCGCCTCTCCCTCCACAAAGCCCCCAGCGCGCATCCCAAACTCCCCGCCGTCAGCAAGGCCCGCCACGGCAAACTCCAAACCTTTTCCCAAAAATCGGCTCCCCGGGCACCCATATTTTCCAGCAATCGCTCGACATCCAAACCTTCCAGCGGAACCGGGAAAAGGCCTCCCCCAGTCCGTTGCGCCAGGTCTTCCAGCAGTTGGCCGGCAGCCTGCCGGGTCGCTTCCGGTGACCGGGCGTTGTCCACCCGCAGGATCACCAGTCGGGTGTCCAGCGCCGCGGCCACCTGTGCGGCTTGCCTGGGCGTGAAGTCGCCGGGTTCCCCGCTCGGTTGGGCGTTGTGTTCCCCGTCCGTCACCAATAGCACCACCCGCTTCCGGCGGTTTCCATTCGTTCCCCCCTCCAGGGCTTCCAAACCAGCGCATAGGGCGTCCCCCAGATGGGTGGAGGTCTCGCCTGGCGTACGCGTGGGGGACAGGCCTCCCAAGCTGGTCTTCAACGCCTCTGGCGTACTTCCGACGGGTAAAACCAAATCCGGCTGGCGGGCGAAAACCACCAGCCCGCAGTCCCAGGCTCGGTAGCCGGGCAAACGAGCCAGGCCCCCCAAAACCGCTTCAATCGCATCTCGCGCGGCAGACCAACGGGTCGGCCCCTGGTCCCCCTCGGGCCCGAGCGCATCTCCCATGCTGCCCGAACCGTCCACCACCACCATCAGGCTTCCGGCGGATTGGCTGGTTTCGGTCCGGGGCTTCGGCCCCGCCAAGGCGATCAGCAGGCAAACGACACACCCGGTCCAAAACCAGTATGACGCCGGTTTGTGCTCCACGCCGGGCCCCGGTTCCGGTGCCAACGGCAACAACACCCGTACCCGGGGCCGGTTCATCCGCACCAGAGCCGGTAACGGGGCCACGGGCAACAGCAGCAAAAACCACCAATGGTCAAAGGAGGGCATCAGGTCATGCTAACCCTTCTCCGGCCTGGATTTCCCTGTTGGATCGCAAAAACACAAAATTGCCCTGTTTTTCAGGATTACAGGCCTTTCCCCGGCTTTTTGGTTCCCCAAGAGCCCTTCTCCTTGCCGTTGACACCCCTCTTGTGGGGGCCTTAACCTTTGGCGCCCGGGGGCTTTTTTGCATGGCGGATTCCTGCCGCCATGGTTCTGTTCCGGCACCCCGCCAAAGATGGGAAACACGGCGTGAGCGAGCAAGGCGACAGTCTGGAAGCGGTCCGCAGGGAAAAATTGCGCGCCATTGAGGCCCTGGGAATCGACCCCTGGGGTCACCGGTTCGACAACCACCACCCTGTCGCCAAGGTCCGCGAACTGCCCGTGGACCCGGCCAACCCGGAGCACCGCCACCCCACCCGCATTGCCGGGCGAATCGTGTTGCGCCGCGTCATGGGCAATGTGCACTTCCTCGACATCCAGGATGCCACCGGCCGCGTCCAGGTGATGATCGGCAAGAAGCAGGTGGGCGAGACCGGCTGGAAACTGGCCGCCCTGCTCGATCTGGGCGACCTGCTCGGCGTCGATGGCGCCTTCGGCCTCACCAAGACCGGTGAGAAAACCGTCTTCGCCACCGCCATCACCATGCTGGGCAAATCCATCCTGCCCCATCCCGACAAGCACTCGGGCATGGTGGACACCGAGTTCCGCCTGCGCCACCGCTACCTCGATCTCACCTACCACCCCGAGGTGATGGACCGTGCCCAAAAGCGGGTCCGCATGATCCGGGCCATCCGCCACTATCTCGATAGCCAGGGGTTCCTCGAGGTCGAAACCCCAACGCTGCATTCGGTTGCCGGCGGTGCCGCCGCCCGCCCGTTTGAGACCCACCACAACGCCCTCGATATTCCCCTCGTCCTGCGCATCGCGCTGGAATTGCCACTCAAGCGGTTGCTGGTCGGGGGCATGGAAAAGGTTTACGAAATCGGCCGGGTTTTCCGCAACGAGGGCATCAGCCAGCGCCACAATCCCGAATTCACCATGATGGAGCTCTACCAGTCCTACTCCGACTACCGGGGCATGATGGACCTGGTCGAGGGCATGGTCTGCGCCTGCGCGAAAGAACTCCACGGCGACACGCAGGTCCCCTATGCCGGCGGCGTGGTCGATTTCACCCCGCCCTGGCGACGGGTCAGTTACGCCGAACTGCTGCGGGACCACGCCGGGGCCGATATGTTCGATCCCGAGTCGCTGCGCGCCGCCGCGCAGAGGCACAACCTGCCCACCCAGGGCCGTGATCCCGATGTCATCGCCCAGGACCTGTTCGAAAACATCTGCGAGCCCACGCTCGATGGCCCTGTCTTCGTCTACGACTACCCCGCCAGCCTCTGCCCGCTCACCAAGCGCAAGCGCGACAACCCCAAGGTGGCCGAGCGCTTTGAGCTTTACATCCGCAAGATGGAACTCGCCAACGCTTACACCGAGCTGAGCGACCCCATCCTGCAGGAACAGACTTTCCGCCAGCAACTGGCCGGCCTGCCAGCCGACGAGTCGATGGCCCGCATGGATGAGGACTTCATCGCCGCCCTCAGCCACGGCATGCCGCCCGCCGGTGGCCTGGGTGTCGGCATCGACCGCCTCGCCATGCTGCTCACCGATACCACCAGCATCCGCGATGTCATTCTTTTCCCGCTGCTGCGGCCCCACCACCACAAGCCCGCGCCAACCGGCCCGGGCGCTGACAATCCCGGATCCCCGTCCCAAGACAAGGCCTGAGGCTGGAGCCCATGTACAAACTGGTCCTCTGCTGGCGTTACCTGAAGACCCGCTACCTGGCGCTGGTCTGTGTCATCAGCGTCATGCTCGGCGTCGCCACCCTCATCGTCGTCAACAGCGTCATGGGCGGTTTCAGCGCCAAACTGCGCGACCGCCTGCATGGCTTGCTGTCCGATGTGATGATCGAGGCCTACGACTACGACGGCTTCGCCGATCCCGCCGGCAAGATGGAGATGATCCGCAAGGATCCGTACCTGGCGTCTCAGGTGGTGGCCATGGCCCCCACGCTGGAGATCTTCGCCATGCTCCAGTTCTCCTATCGCGACATGCCCATCACCAAGCCGGTCCGCCTCGTGGGCATCGACCCCGCCGACCGCGCCAAGGTGGGTGGCTTCGCCGAGCATCTGGTTGATCCAGCCCGGAGGGCCAATCCCAGTTTCACCCTCGACGAGGCCGCCAAGGCCCGGGCCGCCCAAGCCAAGAAGCCGGAGCCCCTGGTCTTCCAGCCCATCCTCAACGCCGATGAGCCCCCGCCGCCCGACCCGGTGGACAGCCGTCCCCACCAGCCGGTAAGCGCCATCCTGGGTTACGCCATCGCCCACTTCCGCGACCGCGAGGCGCGTGACGAGGACGGCACCCTGCATGACCGCCGCACCCTGCAACCCGGCGACGAGGTGGTCCTCACCACCGTTTCCAGTGCCAAGATGGCCCCGGTCTTCGACCGTTTTGTCATCGCTGACTACTTCAAGTCCGAGATGAGCGAGTACGACTCGCAGTATGTCTTCGTGCCGCTCGACCACCTGCAAAAACTGCGCACCATGGAGGGCAAGGTCACCTCGATCCAGATCCGCCTGAAAAATTTCGATGAGGCTCCCAAGGTGGTCGCCCGCCTCAAGGAGATGTTCCGCCGCCAGCCGGTGGAGGTGCAGACTTGGGAGGACAAGCAAGGCAATGTGCTCGCCGCCATCCGCACCGAGAAGGGCATCCTCAACATCCTGCTGTTCATGATCATCGGCGTCGCCGGGTTCGGAATCCTCGCTATCTTCTCGATGATCGTCGGCGAAAAGACCCGCGACATCGGCATCCTCAAAAGCCTCGGCGCCTCCAACTGGGGCGTGATGCAGATCTTCCTCGGCTACGGACTGCTGCTCGGCGTGGTCGGCGGCGGGCTCGGCTCGTTGTTGGGCCTGGCCATCACCACCAACATCAATGAAATCGAGCACCTCCTCGCCCGCGCCACCGGGCAGGACATCTTCCCCCGCGATGTCTATTACTTCGACCGCATCCCCACCGACATCCAGCCACTTGCGGTGCTGTTGGTCAACCTGGGCGCGGTGGCCATCGCCGTGCTGTTCAGCATCCTTCCCGCCCTCAGGGCCTCCCTGCTCCATCCCGTGCGGGCCCTCCGGTTCGAGTAACCCCCGCGGGCAGCCCCGTTTAAGCCCATCCAGGAACAAGGACATGCAAACCGGTTACATCGAGACCACCAGCGGCGTCGCCCCTCCCCCCGTCCTCCGGGCGGAGAATGTCCGCAAGACCTACCGCAGGAACGGCATCGCCACCGAGGTTCTCAAGGGTGTCGACTTCGCTGTGTCCCAGGGCGAGTTTGTCAGCATTGTCGGCGCCTCCGGGTCCGGCAAAAGCACCCTGCTGCACCTGATGGGCACGCTCGATTCACCCGATGCCGGCTCCATCTGGCTGGCCGACAGGCGCATCGACAACCTCCCAGGCCGCGAGCGCGACAAGCTGCGCAACGGCAAGTTTGGTTTCATCTTCCAGTTCTACCACCTGCTCCCCGAACTGACCGCCGTGGAGAATGTGTTGGCTCCCGAGTTGGTGGCTAGTTCCATCTGGCAATGGCCCGGTCGCAAGAAGGCCGCCTTCAAGCGGGCCGAGGAACTGCTGGAACGGGTGGGGCTGGGCCACCGCAAGCACCACCGCCCACGGGAAATGTCCGGTGGCGAGATGCAGCGCACCGCCATAGCCCGGGCCATCATGTCCAGGCCTGGCATCCTGTTTGCCGATGAACCCACCGGCAACCTGGACGAGACCGCCGGCGCCGAGATCATGGCCCTGCTCCGTGAACTCAATCGGGCCGACGGACTCACCGTGCTCATGGTCACCCACAACATGGAGATGGCCAACACCACCGATCGCATCGTCCGCCTGGCTTCCGGTCGGATCGATCCGGCCCGCCAGCCGGCCCAGCCAGCGGGTTACCACTCCCGACTCGTGGAGCCCCGCACCATGGAATACGCGTGGCGCGGGGTAGGCTGATTTCCGGCCGTACGATAAAGTGACAGATTAAAATTGGGAAGGCGCGTCCGGGTGGCCCCGGCCCCCGCGCGGAAACTATCGGGAGGCCGAAATGGCCGCCATTTATCTCAACGGCAAGCTGGTCGACCGCGACAAGGCGGTGATCAGCGTCTACGACCACGGTTTCCTCTACGGCGACGGCGTCTTCGAGGGTTTGCGTTTCTACAACCGCAAGATCTTCAAGCTCCGCGAACACCTCGAGCGGCTGTATGACAGCGCCCGCCACATCGCTTTAGTCATCCCCCAAGAGTTGGCGGCCCTGGCGGCCGACACCCAGGCTTGTGTCGCCGCTTGCGGCATGGACGATGGCTACATCCGCCTCGTGGTATCCCGCGGCGAGGGCAATCTCGGGCTTGATCCCCGGTCGTGCCCCAATCCCACTGTCATCATCATCGCCGACGCCATAAAGCTCTATCCAGCTGAAATGTACGAGCAAGGCATGGAGGTGGTCACCGCCGCCACCATACGCAACCACCCGGACGCCCTCGACCCGCGCGTGAAGTCGCTCAACTACCTCAACAACATCCTCGCCAAGCTCGAGGCCAACCGCGCCGGTGTTCCCGAGGCGGTCATGCTCAATCACCTCGGCCAGGTGGCCGAGTGCACCGCCGACAACATCTTCGTGGTGAGGCACGGGGTGCTGTCCACCCCGGCCCGCCATTGCGGCATCCTCGACGGCGTCACCCGCCGCACCGTGTTGGACCTCGCCGCCAGCCTTGGGGTCCCCAACCGCGAGGAAACCCTCACCCGCCACGACCTCTTCACCGCCGATGAGATGTTCCTCACCGGTACCGGGGCTGAGATCATCCCGGTCACCCGGGTGGACGCGCGCCCCATCGGCTCCGGCAAACCCGGGCCTGTCACCGCCCGGTTGCGCGAGGCCTACCACAAGCTCGTTCGTTCCTGATCCATTCTCGACCCGGGAGACCCCCGCCATGACTCCAACCATCCGGAAGGTCCTGGTGGCTGAGGATTTTTCCGATTCGTCGCGCCATGCCCTCGAGCATGCCGAGATGATCGCCTCCAAATTCGGCGCTTCGATTGAATTGGTCCATGTGATCCAGGAAACCGCTGCCCTGACCTCCCTGGGCGGTCCCATGGTCACCCCCGGTATTTTGGGCCAGGAGGAAACCATGGAGGTCCGCGCCCGGGCCCAGATGGAGCACCAGGCCGATGAGTTGCGCGGCCGCGGACTGACGGTGAAGCCCAGGGTGCTGACCGGTGATCCCCTCGAGTGCATCATCGAGGTGGCGAAAAACATCGGGGCCGATCTGCTGGTGGTGGGCACCCACGGCCGCACCGGCGTCGCTCACCTGCTGCTGGGCAGTGTCGCCGAGAGCATCCTCCGCCACTCTCCCTGTCCGGTGCTGTGCGTTCGCCACCCCATTTTCCAAAAGCCTGCTGGCTGAGAAAGCAACTCGCCCTGTTTGCTTCAGGTGCCTTCTGGCGGGTTTGGCTTGGCCGCCCGCCCCCATTCACCCAACAGGTTCCCTCCCAGCACCAAAAGTCCCCCCGTCACCAGGTGCCAGGTCAGCCCCTCATGCTGGTAAGCCACCGAAAAGGCGGTCGCGAAAACCGGTTCCAATAAATAGATCAGCGCCGCCCGCCCGGCCCCCACCAGGGGTTGGTAACGGTTCATCCACCCGAATCCGATCAGGGTGGGAAATACCAGCAACAGTAGCAGGTCGAACAACACGGTCGGTTGCCCAAGCATGGCAGATAGCCAGCCGATGAACTCCGCCCCGTTTCCGCGCCAGATCACCAACACCGCCAGGGATAGTGCCGATGCCAGAGTGTTCACGGTGAAAAAGGCCAGCGTGAGCCTGTGTGCCACAAGTTCCCCGCCCATCCGATCCAGCACAACCACCTGGGTGGCGAAAAAAACGGCTGAAAGGACAGTCAATGCCTCGCCGGGCCCGAATTTCCAGCCGCCTTCCACCATCACCACGCCGCCAACCAGCGCCACCGCCAGTCCCATCCACAGCAGGCGGTTTTGCCGCACTCCCATGAACAGCAGGATCATCGGGGCGAAAAAGCTGGCCAGCGAGGTGAAAAAAGCCGACATTGCCGGGCTGGTGAGCGCCAATCCCAAAAGTTGAAGCGCCAGGCCCGACCACATGCAATGGCCCACGCATGTACCTGCCAGCCAGGCTCTGCGGTCGGGGGCCAGGGCCACCCGGGGTTTGGCGGCGATGAAGCATAACGATGCCAGCCCCATCCGCACCGTCATCAGCGCGAAGGAGGCCTGCGACTGCAGCAGGAAATCATCACCAGCCCAAAGCTGGGCGGCGTCCTGCCAGCGTTTCATCAAGGAGAATGACAGGCTCCAGACGATCACCACACCGATCAGGTACCACTCGGGCGGGATCAGTCGGGAATTCGGAGGGGATGGGGTTGCCGTGCTGGGGTTCGATGTCATGGGAACGACATCGTAAACCAACTCGCGCCCGGGGGGACAGGGCGTTACTTGGTCGCCACAGCCTCGTGCCGCAATTGTTGGATGCCGTCCACCAGTTCCTGCAGGTGATCGCGGGTCAGTTTGCCGCCCGCCGCCATCCGCACCTGCCCCTTGGTGTCGATCACCACCACATTCGGTACGCCGGCAGCCATGCCGAAGGATTGCTGCATGGAGCCGTCGAAATCCATCCACACCGGGCAGTCTGGGCAGGCCTTGCGAAACTCGTTGCGGATGATGGACTTCACCAGGTTCGGCGCCTTGCCAATGATCGCCACCGGCACCGCCTTCACATCCGGGCACCGGCCGCCCGCTGGTTGGCCCGGCAGGGGTGAGGGGGCCGCTTGCCGCGCCTTGTCAGCCGGCAGGTTCTTGGCGCTGGGGTGGAACGCCAGATGGATCATCTCGCCCAGTTGTTTGTTGAATTCAGAGCTTTCACGGTCGCCGTAAATCAGCACCAGCACATCGCCCTGGCACTCCTGGCATCGGTGTTCCTTCTCGAACTGGTCGCCCATCACGAACGCGGGTGCTTTTTGCGGGCGCAGTTTCACCACCTGCGCTTGGGGTGTCGCAGGGTTGGCCGGTTGGGTCGGGGAAGCCACTTGGCCGAAAAGCAGGGTGGAGAGAATTCCGGTAGCCAGACTGATCATTCCAGACCCCCATTCAGGCTTGCGCGGGTTTGTGCCCGCTGGAAACCAACCAATGCCACCAACAGAAAACCGATGCTGAAGGCTGATACCACGCTAGCGCTCAGCAGGGCGGCGGCGAGGCTTCCACCCTGCCAGGTGGCCGCTTCCAGCCCTGCCAGGGCCCAGGATGTGGGCAGCACGAGCCCGATCGTTCGCAGCCAGTTGGGCATCAGGAACGGGGGCAGCCATAACCCCCCGAGCATGCTGAGCGCGAGGATCACCAGAATGGCCACGCTACGGGCCCGAGATTCATTGCCCCCGATCGAGGCGACCAGCAGGCCTGTGCTGGCCGAAAGGAATGCCACCGCCAGCGCCATGGCAATCAAACCCGCAACCGACCCGGCGATGGTCACGCCAAAAACCAACCGGGCGAATCCGAAACTAACCGTCAACTGCGCCAGGGCGATCAATGTGGTCGCCAGGGCTCTTCCGGCCAACAGGGTTCCAGGTCGGGCCGGCGTGGTGGTCAACCGTCTCCAGATTCCCTGCCGACGCTCCCTCAGCAGTAGTAGCCCGCAATCCATGCCCAAAAAAAGTAGGTATTGCAGCGTCATGCCGCAGAAGCTGTGGCCGAAAACCGCCTTGTCGCGGTCCGTTTCGGCGGCGCAAACCCGTTCCACCCGGCCCAGATCTTGGAATTTGTCGGCCATCGCCTGCACACCAGGCACTCCCATCCCGCGCAACGAGGCGAGGAACCGGTCCGCCGTCCGTCGGGCCACGGCCTCGGCCAGGATCCCCTCAGCCAGTCTCGCCTCCATCTCGTTGCCGCTGGCGTGCAGTACCATCGGTTTGACCGGCCCGGTGGCGGCAGGGTTGTCCAGGATATCCACCGAACCGCCGCCGAATTCTTTGGGAAGAATCAGCGCCACGGGAACCTCGCGGGTGATCACCCACCGCTTGGCCTGCTCCAGGTCGATCCGTTCCAGTTTCAAAATACTCTGGCTTTCGAGAGACTCGGTCACGGCCTTGGCAAGTTCCGAATCACTTTCCACCACCAGCGCGGCGCGGAACGCCTCGATCTCTCCCTTGCTGGTGTTGCGGAAGATCAGCCCGAACAGCGACGCCAGCACGATCGGCACGGTGAAGCAAAGCAACACCCCGCGCCGGTCCGCCAGGAACAGGCGCAGGTCCTTGCGGCAAACTTCCCAGGCTAGTCGAATCTGCGTGATCATCAGGCTGCCTTTTCCAGGCCCCCCAATGTGCCGGTTTCGTGGGGTGCCGCAGCCCGCCGATGGGCTTCGCCTTGCGCCGCCAGGTTGGCGATCATGCGGGCCAGGGCCCGGGGCACCGGTTGGGTGGATTCAATGGGAGCAGTCTCTTCTTTGTGGAGCGACGGGCCTTTGGTCGCCAGCGCAGGCCGTCCGTCGGCCGAAAAATAACCCACTCCACGGGGGCTTAGATGGGCGCACACCTCTTCCAGGCTGCCGTGGGCCATCAGCTTTCCTTGGTTCAGGATGGCGATCTGATCGCAAAGTGATGCCGCCTCTTCCAGCAAATGGGTGGTGAGCACGATGGCCCGACCGCGCTTGCGAAGGTTGGTCAGCAGGTCATAGATTGCCTCGCGGGAGGCGACATCCAGGCCCACGGTCGGCTCATCCAGCAATAGCAAGGGCGGGTCATGTAGCAGGGAACAGGCGAGGTTGAGCCGCCGCTGCATCCCGCCCGAAAAAGAGCTCGGTTTCCGCTCCGCTTGGTTAACAAGCTGCACGAATTCCAGGGCATCCATCACCCGTTCGCGCAGCGCGCGGCCGTGCAGGCCATACATGCGCCCGAAGAACAGCAGATTATCCCGGGCCGAAAGCTCCTCGTAAAAAGCGAGATCCTGCGGCACATAGCCCAATCGCTGCCGGTACAGCTCCGGGGCCTCTTTCGCAGATATGCCCCCAATTAGAATTTCACCTTCATCTACGGGCTTATGGCTGCTGATAGCGGCAAGGGTGGTGCTTTTTCCCGACCCATTCGGACCCAAAAATCCAAGAATCTTGCCGGGTTCCACCTGAAGGTTGAGCCCGGTCACGACCCACCGTTTACCCCATCTCAGGGAAACGCCGACCAGGGAGAGGACCGGAGAGGCTTGGGTCACAAGTCGTTCCTTTGAAAGAGGTTGCGACAAAAGGTCAAGCGTCCGGCCGGAAAGGTCCGGGCCCCGGTTCACCGGGAGTGGGAACCCGGGGCCGCAGAAGCATCGGTAACCCGGTCCTTCAAATCAAGATGACTTGAAGTGGACGCGGTCCACACGGCGCTCTTACAAGTGTTTTGCGTGATGGGGATTGGGGCCGGATGGCGCCCCAAGGGTAATGATGTTACCCTGCGCGGATCCTTCCATAAGGCGTCACGCCCGGAGAACTTGCATGCCACGGGTTGTGATCATTGGGGCCGGGCCCGGCGGCTTGGCATCGGCGATGTTGTTGGCCAAGGCCGGCCTCGATGTCACCGTCCTGGAAAGGCTCCCCTATGTTGGCGGGCGTACCAGCACACAAATCGCCAAGGGGCCAGCGGGCGACTACCGGTTCGACCTCGGCCCCACCTTCTTTTTATATCCCCGGGTTCTCGAGAGCATTTTCAAGGCGGTGGGCACCGACCTCCATCAGCATGTGGACCTCCGTCGGCTAGACCCGCAATACCACCTGATATTCGGGGGAGGTGGTGATATCCGGGCCACCCCCGATCTGACCCGCATGCGTGACCAGATCGCGGCGGTCAGCCCCCGTGATGCCAACCAGTTCGCCCGCTTCATGGAAGATAACCGCAAGAAGATGCGGCTCTTCCGCCCGGTCTTGGAACAGCCGTTCCAAAGCCTGGCCGATGTGCTCACCTGGCCCATGATGAAGCTGCTGCCTACCCTGCGCCCGGCGCTTTCGCTCGAGCGAGAGTTGGCCAGGTACTTTGATGATCCCCGCATCCGTCTGGCGTTTTCGTTCCAGAGTAAATACCTGGGCATGTCGCCGTTCAAATGCCCCAGCCTGTTTTCCATCCTCAGCTTCCTGGAGTACGAGAACGGCGTTTGGCATCCCATGGGCGGGTGCGGTGCGGTTAGCGAGGCGATGGCGAATGTCGCCCGCTCCATGGGTGTGCGGATCCTGACCGGTCGCGAGGTCACCGGTCTGGAATTTGAGGGCCGCCGAGTGAAGGCCGCCATCGCCGGGGACGAGCGGTTCCCCTGCGACTCGATGATGGTCAACGCCGACTTCTGCCATGCCATGCGCAAGTTGGTGCCCGACAACCTGCGCAAGCGCTGGACCGACTCCCGCATCGGCCGGAAGAAATTTTCCTGCTCCACCTTCATGCTCTATCTGGGGGTGGAAGGCACCTTCCCCGAACTCGAGCACCACACCATCTACATGAGTGGGGACTACGAGGGGAACCTGGCGGATATTGACACCCGCCACCAATTGCCCCGCGACCCCTCTTTCTACCTGCATAACCCCAGCCGGCTTGACCCGTCCATGGCCCCCCGCGGCCACAGCTCGTTGTATCTCCTGGTTCCTGTGTCCCACAAGCACGCCAACATCAACTGGAGCAAGGAGGCCCCAAGGTTCCGTGAGCTGGCCCTTGACCAGGTGCGCAAGCTGGGCCTCCCGGACCTGCGTCCCCTCATCCGCCACGAACGGATGGTCACGCCGGATGACTGGGAAAACCAGTACTCGGTTCACATGGGCGCGGTGTTCAACCTGGCGCACAACCTGGGCCAGATGCTCCACCTCCGTCCCCGCAACCGGTTCGAGGATCTCGATGGGGTCTACCTCACCGGTGGCGGCACCCACCCGGGCAGCGGTCTGCCGGTGATTTACGAGTCGGCCCGCATCAGTTCCAGGCTGATGCTGAAGGATTTCGGTTTGCCGCACGAGCACTGCGTCCCCCGTGACGAGGACGATCAATCCGCCGGTGGCTGGTGGCCGTTGGCGAGGAAGCCCAAGGCCAGGGCGACCGAGAAGGTTGCCATTTGATGGTCATCGTCTAAACAAAACCAATCGGATAGATTTAGCGTATTCGCCCGCTAGCCTCAGGGATGGAGTTTCAGGCATGGTCGCCAGGTCCAAAAAGCGCATCGGCATCATCGGCGGCGGCCTGGGAGGTCTGGCCTCGGCCTGCACGCTCGCTGCCCGCGGCCATGAGGTCACCCTGTTCGACAAGAACGACTGGGTCGGTGGCAAGGCCGCGGTGCTGGAAGGCAAGGGCTTCCGCTTCGACATGGGGCCCACCATCCTGACCCTGCCTTCCGTTCTGCGCAGGATTTTCGCTGAGGCTGGCCACAAGCTGGAAGACCGGCTGAATCTGGTCCGTCTCGACCCCCAATGGCGCTGCTTTTACCAGGACGGATCGCACCTGGACCTGATGGAAAATGTCCAGGTCATGGTCGAGAAGATCCGTGGCATGGATCCCAAGAGCGCCGAGGGCTATCGCAAGTTCCAGGAGCTATCCCAGCGTCTGAACCGCATCAGCCAGAAGTTCTTCTTCTGGAAGTCGATCGGTTCCCTTTGGGACATGTTCAGTTTCAAAGATTCCGTCAGCCTGTCGACCTTGGGTGATGTGATGTCGATGCGGCCGGTCAGCACGGTGGCTGCCACGGTCCGCAAGTTCGTCCCGGATGAGCGGGTGGCCCAGATGCTGGACCACTTCACCCAATATGTGGGCTCATCCCCTTATGGTTCCCCCGCGGTTTTGTGCGGCATCGCCCACATGCAGACCGACGAGGGAATCTGGTACCCCATGGGCGGTATCCGCGAGGTGCCCAAGGCCCTGGTCAAGCTGGCTGGCGAACTGGGGGTGACCCTGCACAGCGGTGTGGAAGTCACGCGGATCGAGCAGGATGGCGCCGGCCACGCCTCGGGTGTGGTGGAGGCGGGTGGTAAGAAGCACGCGTTCGACATCGTGGTGTCCAATTCCGATACCGTCCGCACCCACCGCGAGTTGTTGGCCCCGGGTCAGGCGGCCGATCGGTTCGAGGGGCGGCGCGGCTATGAGCCCGCTTGCTCCGGCGTGGTGTTGTATCTCGGCCTGAACAAGCGGTACGACCATATCGCGCACCACGACTTCGTGTTTTCGCGCGACGCCGAGGAGGAGTTCGACGCCATCTACAACCGCGGAGAACCGGCGCCCGATCCAACCTGCTATGTCTGCGCCCCCTCCTCCACCGATCCCTCGGTGGCTCCTCCCGGAGGCGAGGCGCTGTATGTGCTGGTGCATACCCCGTACCTGCGCCCGCACCACAACTGGGCGGAAATGCTACCGGCGTACCGCGAGGTGATCCTCGACAAGCTCGAGACCACCGGAGGAATGAAAGGCATCCGTGACCGGATCGTGTTTGAGGGAGCCCTCACTCCCCAGAGCATCCATGACCGCTACCGTGTGCTGAACGGAGCCATCTACGGGCTGGCCAGCCATGGCCGGTTGTTCGGGGCTTTCAAGCCCGCCAACCGCAGCCCGGATGTGCCCGGCCTGTATCTGGCTGGCGGTTCCGCGCACCCCGGGCCCGGCATGCCGATGGCCCTGATGAGCGGGTGGATCGCGGGCGACACGGTGGACCAGGATGTGAATGGGCCCGTGCCCGTGAAGGCCTGACAAACGCGCGGGTGCAGCATGGCGGGTGCGGTGGATGATTGCCTGCCCCAGTGGTCTCCCCGCGTTGTCGCATGGTTCCGGTGGTATTGCCGGCGGTACTATTTTCCTCCCCACTTCCACGCCCTGCGGATCCTGCGGGGCGGATTGAATCCCTCAGACCTCAACCCTCCCGGCCCGCTGGTGGTGGTGGCCAACCACCCGTCCTGGTGGGATCCGATCATTTGCGCGCTGCTGAGCTATCGCTTCCCTGAGCGACGGGTGTTTGCTCCCATAGATTCCAAGGCGCTGGAATCCTACCGGTTTTTTCGCAAGATGGGTTTCTTCGGCGTGGAACAGGGCACTGCACGGGGGGCGGGGCAGTTCCTGCGGGTCGCCCGGCGCGTGTTGATGGAGCAGGACGCCATCCTGTGGATCACGGCCCAGGGCCGTTTCACCGACCCGCGCCAGAGGCCGGTTCGCATCATGCCGGGTTTGGGTCGGGTCCTGGCACGGCTGGAGGGCGAGGCCACCGTGTTGCCCCTGGCGCTTGAATATCCATTTTGGGATGAAAAAACACCCGAGGCGTTGGCTCATTTTGGCGAACCAATACGAGTCGCCACAAATGGGGCGATGGATGAGGCCGCCTGGACCGACCTGCTCTCGGGCAGGCTGGAACAGGCGATGGACCGACTGGCCGAGGCGGCCATCCATCGGGATACCGCGCTGTTTGATAACTTCCAGACTGGCAAGGCAGGCGTGGGCGGGATGTACGACCGGATACGGCGTTTGACATCCTGGATGGGGCTGCGCAGGTTTGATGGCAGCCATGCCGCCGCCCTGGGAAAAACGGACGAAAAAGCGAAGCGATGATCCTGACACCGATCACATGGCTGGCCTTGGTGGCGTTGCTGCTGTCCCTGCTGCCTTTCTTAATGTTTTTCAAGAACCTGAAGGATTACCTGCCTCCTCCGGAATGGCGGCCTGTTGGCGGCACGGGGGTCTCGGTACTGATCCCGGCGCGGGACGAGGAGGGGGCGATTGGCGAGGCGATCGCCGCGGCCTTGGCCGCCGGAAACGATGCGATCGATTTGGAAGTGGTTGTGCTGGACGACCATTCCACCGACCAGACCGCCCGGATCGTGAGGGAATGGAGTGTCAGGGACAGCCGGGTGCGGCTGAAAGAGGCGCCGGAATTACCACCCGGGTGGTGCGGCAAACAGCATGCCTGTTGGGTGCTGGCCAACCGGGCCCGTCACGGGTTGCTGCTGTGGATCGACGCCGATGTGCGATTGGAGCCGGGGAGCATCTCCCGGCTGGCCGGGTTTTTGGACCGAAGCGGTGCGGCGCTGGTTTCCGGGGTGCCGAGGCAAATCACCGGCACGCTGGTGGAGCAATTGCTGATCCCGCTGATCCACTTCGTGTTGCTGGGCTTCCTGCCGATCGACCGGATGCGAAAAAGCGTGAGCCCCGCGTATGCCTCCGGGTGCGGGCAGTTGTTCCTGGCCAGGCGTGACGCGTACTTCGCCGCGGGCGGGCATGAGGCGATCCGGGCGACGCTGCATGACGGCATCAACCTGCCCAAGGCGTTCCGCCGGGCCGGCTTGGCGACCGACCTGTGCGATGCGACCCCCCTGGCCCGGTGCCGGATGTATCACGGGGCCGGGCAAACCTGGAAGGGGCTGGCCAAGAACGCCACCGAGGGGTTGGCCTCGAACGGCATGATTCTGCCCGCGACGCTCCTTCTGGGGTTGGGGCAGGTGGGACCCTGGGTGGTGATGGTTGTCGCGTTGATGAGGGAAGGGAACGGGTCGCTGGCATTCGCCCTGGGGTGGCTGGGAACCTTTCCCGGATTGCTGGTCCGGCTGGCCGGGGTGAAGCGTTTTGGCCAACCGGTGGTGGGGGCGTTGTTGCATCCGGTGGGGGTGTTATTGCTGCTGGTCATCCAGTGGCAGGCGCGGGTGATGGCCTGGATGGGGATTCGGTTCGCCTGGCGCGGTCGCAGCTACACGCAAACCTGATAAACTGAACCAAATGGAAAAACGCGGTTGATTTGATCGGGGATATCCATGGCTTGGGCGGAATGGTCCACCTTCCTGAAGCAATCGAAGGATGAGTTCATGACCACCGGGGCAATCGGCCCGAGTGGTCCGTTCCTGGCGGATGCATTGTGCCGCGAGTTGCGTCGTCCGGACCGGGGGCCATGGAAAATCCTGGAGGCCGGCCCGGGGACCGGGGCTGTCACCCGCCGACTGGTGCGCTACCTGCGGCCCGGGGACACCCTGACGGCGGTGGAGATCAACCCGAGCCTGGCGGAATTTTTGCGCAAGTCGTTCCGGGATAACCCGGTTATGGCCGAAAAGGCCGGCCAGGTGGAAATCGTGGAGGCGAACCTGCTCGATTTCCCGGGTGAGGGGGTATACGACACGGCCGTGTGCGGTTTGCCGTTCAACAATTTCCCCCTGCCATTGACCAAGGACCTGATGGCGGCCATCGAGCGGTTGCTGAAGCCCGGTTCGCTCTTGTCTTACTTCGAGTACTACGGTATCCGCCGCCTGCGAATAGCCCTGGGTCGCAAAGGCGAGACGCTGGACAAGCTCACCGCGATGGATGACTACCTGGTCGGCCGGGAACGGCAACTGGGGGAATCCGCCGAGATGGTGTGGTGGAACCTGCTTCCCGCCATGTGCCGTCGTCTGCGGATGCCCGCGCGCGGCTGACCTCCGGGGCGTTTTCCCGGAGGATGATTCCATGTCTTTTCTCGCGCTCTTGGCGCTGGCCCTGGGCCAGCAGCCGTGTCCGCACGCTTCGAAAGTGTGCCCCCATTCCCCGCCCCCCTGCTGCCAGGACGCCAAGGGCTGCCTGGTGAAGGCGGATGGCGACGATGAGATCGACATGGGTGAGGCGGAGATACTCGCCGACCCGATGGATGACCATGTGATCGTGGTCGAACCCGCCAAGCCGAAGCACACGATTTCGCTCGGGTTCGCCTTCGGCAAGAACACGCCCTCGGGTGTGACGGTGGTCTTCACCAAGAAAAAAGAGGAAGTCGCCAAGGAGGAGCGGGTCGAGGCCCATTTCTATTCCTTCGGGCCGGTGGTGGCCCGCGGCGAGGTCACGATCAAGGACGCCTCCAAGGGGTGCCCCGCGGCGCAATGCGAGGGCGCCAAGGTGGCCGGCCCGGCGTGTGACAAGTGCCCAGCCGCCAAGGCGACCGCCTGCGACAAATGCCCGGCCGACCAGTGCGACGGTTCCAAGGCCTGTGACGCGTGCCCGGCTTGTCCCGCGTCGGGCGCCGTGGCCAAAAGCGCCACCACCGGCGGGATTGCACAGGTTCAGGCGGTGAGTTTTGTCTCGGCCTCCACCACCGAGCAGGGCAAGACTGCCCGTCGCCGGTTGATCCGCCGCCGTTGATCGGGTTGGCAAGGAACAGCAGGCCCGGTGCCCCGCTCGGGGTGCCGGGCTTTTTTTATTCCTCGTCCCACCAGGAGTCGTCCTGGGAGTTTTCTTCTTCGAGGGGCTCGTATGGGATGAGGGCCAGGAGGATGATGAGGTCGTAGACGCCGTGCAGGACCATGGGGCCCAGCAGGTTGTCGGTGACCAGGTAGAGCCAGCCGAGGATCATGCTGATGCCGAAGGCCAGCAGGAAGTAGGCCACGGACAGGCCGTGCAGGAGGCCGAACAGCACGGAGGTGACGGCCAGTGCGCCCCATGGGCCCAGCGGGGTGAGGGCCAGGCCGGGCTGGATGGCGCCGCGGAAGAGGATTTCCTCGCAAAAGCCGGCCAGCAGGGCGATGCCGATTCGGTCGGGGTAGGTGCTGGCGGCGAGGAGGGGGAACATCTTCTGCTCAACCAGCGAGCGGAAAGCCCGGACGGGCTTCCAGGGCAGGGCCATGCCGCCCAGCACTGCCAAGGCCATTGCTGTGGCCCCAGCCAGACCCATGGCAACATCCAGCCAAGTGCCTTGGACTTTATCCAGCGGATCGAACCCGGCCCACCAGCCGATGAGCAGAGCGGCGGGGACCAGCAGTCCCTCCACAAGAACCGACATGCGCATGATCTCGTGCCGGCCCATCGCCTCGGGTTCGGGGACGGCATCGTTGTTGTCGGCGCCATCCATGGTCAGGCGAGCCCCCACATGCGGCGAAGGGCCCACTCGGCGCAGAGCAGCGCCAGGAAGGCCAGCAGATAGAGCATGAGGAAGGGGGACCAGTCGGTGGTTTTCCAGTCGGGGTGGCGGCTGGTGACCTTGCGGTCTGTCTCCTTGGGGCGGGTGGCGAGGGAGCGGAGGTGCTCGAGGAGTTCCTCGCCGCGGCGGGCGGTGCCGCCGCCCTCCTGTGCCAGGCCCTCGAGGAAACGGGGGTCGCTGCTGAGGCGGGTCATCTCGCGGTCATCCTGGAAGACCTCGAACCGGGCCTCGACGGTGTCCTTGATCTCGGCCCCATCGGGGACCTTGCCCTCGGCCTCGAGGCGGACGGTGTAGATGCCGGGGGTGCCCATCCAGGAGGGATCAACCTCGCCGCGGGTTTCGCCCATGTCGGTCTTGAGGGCGAGGGCCTGTGGGGCGGCGGCGGGCTGGCCGCCGGGGCCCAGGGGCTTGCCCTCGGGGTTGATGACGGTGACCTTGAGGGAGGCCTTGTCGAGCGGCTTGCCGTCGGGCCCGTTGATGCCGACGCGCAGGCCCAGGCCGCGGTCCGGGGAGACGGAGAGGCGGCGGGCCTCGAGTTCGAGGAAGGCCTTGGAGTCTTGCTGCTCGTGGCGGGCCAGCCAGCGGGCCAACCGCTGCCAGAACCGGTGGTGGAGCTGCCTGGAGGCCTTGTCGCGGATCCAACGGTGGGAGGTGTCGCCGGCAAAGGCGAGCACGCGCCCCTTGCCGTGGTTGAGCTTGGCCACCAGCATGGGGTCGCCCTTGGCGTTGTTGGCCAGGAGGGTGCCGTCGCCGGTCATCTTGCCCATCAGGCTGTAGCCCTCCAGCTCGCGCAGGCTATCCCAAGCCTGGCGGCTGTCGCGGCCGGGATCGGCGATCGACATGAAGTAGGCGCAGAGGCGGAGGCCCTCGGCGGTGGGGATCATCTTGGCCATGGCCTCGACGGGTGGCGCCGCGGACAACTGCAGGGGGAGCATGCGTGCCAGCGCGGTGTTCTGCCAGCCGCCGCCGCCGAATGAGGCGTAGCCGCCCATCATCAGGAAGCCGGCGCCGCGCTCGGCTACCATCTCCTCGATCCGCGCGGCGGCGCCGGGGGAGGCGGACTCGAGCTGCTGGGGCGTGACATCACCCAGGATGATGACATCGTAGAAACGCTTTTGGAGATCGAGGAGATCGCGATTCTCAGGGTTTCCCTGGTCGGCGCGGTCGCCGCGCAGCCAGGCGGTGTAGACGGTGATGTTGCGGTCCTGGGACAGGGTGTCGGCGATGACCTGGGGTTCCCAGGCGCGCTGCTTGTCGACCAGCAGGACGCTGAGGCCCTCCTTGGCGACCTGGGCGAAGGTGGTGATGCGGTTGTTGAGGCGGTTCTGCTCGCCCGGCAGGGGCTCGTTGTCGCGGGCGGGATCGCAGGCGACCACGGTGACCTGGACCTCGCCCATGGCCTGGACCGGGCGGTGGCGCAGCACCACGAGGTTGCCCTCGGACTGGCGCATGACCACCTCGCCGCTTCTGGAATCGGCGCCGTCCTCCCCGGCGAGGTGGGCGGAGGCCTCGACGGGTTGGCCGTTGACCAGCAGCTTGAAGCGGACCCTGGACTGGACATAGCCCGGGGCGTCGACCTCGACGGTGACGCGCATCTCGCCGCCGTGGGGGACGCGGGGTGTTGGTTCGGTGCGGATATCGACGAGGCCGACATCGCGGCGGGAGCCGTCGGCGGCGGGGCTGCCGTACCAGAAGGTGTGGACGGGGCTGCCGAGCCTGCGCCAGGCCGAGGCGGCCGCCTTGGGGGGAACCCGGCGGGAGCTGGTGTCGATGCCGTCGGAGAGGATCATCAGGCCCAGCATCTCGGTGGCGGGGTCGCGGAGGTCCTCCATGGTTTTCAGGGAACCGCCGAAATCGGTGAGGATGCCCTCGGGGGCGCCCGGGGATTCCAATTGGAGGGCCTGCACCTTGTTGCTGAAACGGACCAGGCGGGATTCGACGCCGTGCTCCTCCTCCAGCCGGGTGAGGATGGGTTTGGCGGCCTCGAGGTGTGCCAGGGCGCGGGCGAAGCGGGTTTGCCCGTCGGCCTCGTCGGCGGTGGCCATGCTCTTGGAATCGTCGAGGGCGAGGATGATGAGGGATTTGGCCTTGTCGGTGGCCACGCCGACGAGGGAGGGGCGCACCAGGGCGCAGAGGGCGAGCAGGAAGGCGGCCAGCCGCAGGCCCAGGAGGGCCAGCACGCGGGGGGCGCTTGCGCCCCGGGCGCCCCGGTAGGCGGCCAGGGTGACGCCGATGAGGAGCACCAGGCCGAGGGCGGCCAGCCAGAAGGCGGGCTTGCCGGGCTCGTTGAACGGATAATAGGGATCCAGTTCGAAGTGGATATTGAGCGGGTTCATGCCGCGCTCCTGGGGCCGGCGGCGGCCTCGCCCGATTCCTTGTCGCCGAACACCCGGTTGGCCAGCCAGCTTTCCACGGCCAGCAGGATCACGACCAGGGCCAGGATCCATGGCAGCAGGTCGAGGTCGCCCTGCCACTGGCCGGTCATCAGTTCCTGCAGGTCGACCCCCTTGCCGGCAGTGAGGACGCGGCCGGAACCCAGGACCTGCTCGATTTCCTCCTGGGGTGCCTTGGCGAGGTCGGTCTCGTTGGGATCGAGGGCGAGGCTGAAGGCGCGCGCGAGGCGTTTCTGGGCGGTGCGCACCTGGTAGTTGCCGGGGTCCTCCGCCTCGGCCAGCACCAGCCTTTTGGAGTCCTCGGGGATCACCAGCTCGTTGCCATCGCCCTGGAGTCCGGGGCCGCGCAGGCGCAGGGGCAGCATGGCGGGGGCCAGCGAGGGGAGGTCGACCTCGGGCCTCTGGCCGGGGCGCGCGATCCAGTTGGCCTGGGCGGACTGGCTGCCGGTGCCGGCCATGTCGCGGTTGATCTGGTCGATGAGGACCAGGCCGATGGAGGAATCGGTGTAGAAGTTGTTCCAGCCGCGGTTGTTGTCGAACAGTCGGCCATCGAGGCCGGTGGCGAGTTGGAGGACCCGGCCGGTGCCCACCTTGCCGAGGATGGCGAAGGGGCCGGCCTCGGGCTTGCCCTCGAACCTGGCGACGACGCGGGCATCGGCCTCGGGGTCGCCCAGGCGGCGGACGCGCCAGACCAGGGGCTCGTATTCCCTGACGGTGAAATCGGCCTGGCCGCCGGTGATCATGCGCTGGATCGTGGTGGTGAACGCCTCGACGGGATCCCAGCCGGTCAGTCTCCAGCCCCGTTCCCTGGCGGGGAGGATTTCCAGCGCGCCGTAATTGGCGGGCAGGACGGCGTCGGCGGCGGCGGTGGAGTAGGCGGAGGGTTTGGCGGCCGGGCCGGCGGGGGGAAGGACGATCACCGAGCCGCCGGCGCGCAGGTAGCTTTCGAGATTGTTCCAGAGTTCCTGGGGCGGGTTCTCGAGGTGCGCCAGCCAGACGACCCGGCTGGCGGCCAGTTCCTGGGCGGACCAGGCGGCCTTGTCGGCAACCGGGCGGACCTCGACCGGGTGGCGGCGCAGTGAGTCCATGGCGTTCTTGAGGACCTCGGCCTCCTCGGGATTGCCGGTGAGGACGAGGATCTCGCGGCGGACGGGCAGCGTGACACCCCGGGTGTTGTCGACGGGGAGGGCGTCATCGGGCTGGACGCGGGCGGTGAACTGGAAGTAGCCCTCGCGTTCGCCCTCGGGCAGCAGGGGCACCTGGCGGGTGAACTCGACAAGGCGGACCGGCTCGGCGGGGGTGAGTTCGACGGCCTTCTTCTCGGCGGGCTTGGCGACATCGGGATCATTGTCGAGGCCTACGCTGACCTGCACGGCGGTCTTGCCGCCGGGCGGGTCGCCACGGGCCCGGAGCTCGACCTGCAGGCGCACCTGGGAACCTGGAGCGGCGGCGGGTGGATCGACACGCAACTGGGTGATGGCCACATGGGGGACGGCCTCGCCGCCGACATCCACCCAGTAGCCCTGGGCGCCCTCGGGCAGTTTCACGGGGGCTGCGGCGGCGCCCTGCCAGGATGCGGTGGTGCGGTCGGACAGGACCACCAGCAGGTTGAGCATCCCCTGGCCGGTGGTTTCCCTGGACGCTTCCTCCAGCAGCCTGGCGGCCTTGCGGAGCCCGGGGACCACGGATCCCTGGGAGGCGAGGAGGCGGGCGCCCTCCATTTGCTGGCGGGCGCGGCGGACATTGCCCCAGCCGGATTCGCCCGGGGCGTCGCCGCCCAGCGAACCGGACAAGGGTTCGCCATCGCCCCGGAGGATCTGCACGGCGCTCTCGGGGGCGAAGCGGTCGAGCATTTCCGCCACCAGGCGGCGTGACTCGTCGAGCGGGGTGGTCTGGCCCTGCCGTTGGCCCATGCTGGGGCTGAGGTCGAGGACGATGACGGCGCGGACCTCGGCGCCCTGGCCCAGGTCGATCCCGGGGTTGGGGAGGAGGGGACGGGCGAGGGCCAGGCAGGCCAGGAGCATGATGGCGACCCGCACGAGCAGCAGCAGGAGATTTTGCAACTGGCTGCGGCGGCGGGACTTCTGCTGGCGCTCGAGCAGGAAGCGCATGGCGGGGAAGATGACGCGCTTGGGCTGGCCCTTCTTGAGCATGTGCAGCAGCACAGGCACGGCGGCCAGGGCGGAGAAGGCGAGCAGGTAGAAATGCACCATGGCTCAGGCCCCCCCGGCCCGGGAACGGGGGTGGGGACGGGAGCCGAAGGCGGTCCGCAAGGAGAGCGGGCTCCGGAGCGGCGAAACGGCAGCATTTGCCCAAGCCATCATGGCGCGATCCATCGCCCCCGCCCCCTCCGACTCCATTCCCCTATCCAGCGCCGGCGGATCAGACCACCGGCGTGATGCCCCAGATCTCGCGCGCGTACTCGGCCACCGTGCGGTCGGACGAGAACTTGGCCATGCGGGCGATGTTGAGCAGGCACTTCCTGTCCCATTCGGCCTGGTTGTTCCAGTCGGCGTCGATCCTGTCCTGGATGTCGAGGTACTCCTCGAGGTCGGCCAGGTAGTAGAACGGGTCGTGGTGCTCCACCAGCATGGAGTAAACCCAGGAGCAGTCGCAGCCGGGGACATTGAAGCGGCCGGCGCGGAAGGCGTCCATGAGCCGCTTGATCCGCGGGAATTTCGAGTAGAAGAAATCCGGCTCGACCTTGCCCTTGCGCAGCTCGGCGATGCCCTCGACCGTCTTGCCGAAGAGGTAGAAGTTGTCGGCGCCCACCTCCTCGCGGATCTCGACATTGGCGCCGTCGAGGGTGCCGACGGTGAGGGCGCCGTTCATGGCGAACTTCATGTTGCCGGTGCCGGAGGCCTCGAAGCCGGCGGTGGAGATCTGCTCGCTGAGATCGGCGGCGGGGATCATGACCTCGGCGAGGCTGACCCGGTAGTCGGGCAGGAAGGCGACCTTCAGGAAGCGGTTGACGCGGGGATCGCGGTTGATGAGCTCTGCCAGGCCGCAGGCGAGGTTGATGACGCGCTTGGCCACCATGTAGCCGGGCGCGGCCTTGCCGGCGAGCAGGCAGGACCTGGGGGCGGGCGGGGTGTAGCCGTCCTCCACCA
The DNA here is from genome assembly GCA_017853285.1 of Gemmataceae bacterium. Lineage (GTDB taxonomy): Bacteria > Planctomycetota > Planctomycetia > Gemmatales > Gemmataceae > UBA6894. The sequence continues at coordinate 2,294 of JAFMJU010000003.1, read as the reverse complement.
CGCGGAGGTACTGCCAGGCGACCCGCAGCAGCATGAGCAACTGGCGCTTGTAGAGGTGGATGCGCTTGATCTGGATGTCCATCATGCCCGCGGGGTCGAGCACGAGACCGGTGACGGAATGGGTGTGGCGGGCGAGGCGGTCCTTGTTGGCGCGCTTGACCTTTCGGAGGCGCTCGAGGACGGACTTGTCACCCAGGTGCTTCTCGAGGCCGCGCAACTGGTCGAGGTGGTCGACCCAGCCCTCGCCCACGAGCGAGGTGAGGAAGGCGGACAGGTCCGGGTTGGCGACGAGGTACCAGCGTCGCGGGGTGACGCCGTTGGTCTTGTTGTTGAACTTCCAGGGGGTCATCTCGTAGAAGTCCGGGACCAGGTCCTTCTTGACGAGCTCGGAGTGCAGGGCGGCGACGCCGTTGACGCTGCGGCTGCCGACGATGGCGAGGTTGGCCATGCGGACCTTGCGCTCGGGCTCCTCCTCGATGAGGGACATGCGGCGGACGCGGGCCTCGTCGCCGGGCCAGCGGCTCTTGACCTCCTCGAGGAACTGGCGGTTGATCTCGTAGATGATCTGCAGGTGGCGCGGCAGGGCGACCTCGAAGAGGTGGAGCGGCCAGCGCTCGAGGGCCTCGGGCAGCAGGGTGTGGTTGGTGTAGGCGATGCTTTTGGAGGTGATGCGCCAGGCCTGCTCCCACTCCATGCCGACCTCGTCGAGGAGGAGCCGCATGAGCTCGGCGACGGTCATGGCGGGGTGGGTGTCGTTGAGCTGGATGGCGATGCGGTCGGGCAGGCGGGTGTAGTCGCCCTCGAGGTCGCCGACATGGCGGCGGAGGATGTCGCGCAGGGCGCAGGCGACCATGAAGTATTCCTGCAGCAGGCGGAGCTCCTGGCCCTGGCGGACTTGGTCGGAGGGGTAGAGGACCTTGGAAAGGTTCTCGCTGAAGACCTTCTGCTCGACGGCCTTGATGTAGTCGCCGGAATTGAAGACCTTCATCTCGAAATCGGTGGAGGCGCGGGCGGCGTAGAGCCGCAGGGTGTTGATGGTCTTGCCGTTGTGGCCGGCGATAAGCATGTCGAAGGGCACGCCGACAATGGTCTGGTAGTCGACCCATCGGGAGCGCTTGCGGCCCTGGCTGTCGGTCTCGAGGATGACGCGGCCGTAGACGGGGATCTGGCAGGTGCGCTCCATGCGCTCGATCTGCCAGGGGGAACGGCCGAGGCGCTGCCAGGCGTCGGGCCGCTCGACCTGCTCGAGGTTCTGGATCTCCTGCTTGAACAGGCCGTAGTCGTAGTTGATGCCGTAGCCGAACAGGGGCATGCCGAGGTTGGCGCCGGAATCAAGGAAGCAGGCGGCGAGGCGACCGAGGCCGCCGTTGCCGAGGGCGGCATCCTCCTCGACCTCGCACAGGTCCTCGAGGCGGGTGCCCTTGCTCTCGAGGGCGCGCTTGCACTCCTCGAGCATGTCGAGGTTGACGAGGTTGTTGAGGAGGGATCGGCCGATGAGGAACTCGGCGGAAAGGTAGTAGGCGCGCTTGGCGCCCTCCTGGCGATAGCGGGCCTCGGTCTCGAGGGCGCCGTCGATGAGGCGCTCGCGGACGGCGAGACTGACGGCGATGAGCTTCTCGTGGCTGGTGAGGCCACCCCAGGGCAAGCCGAGGGTGTATCGGGCGTGGCGTTCGATGGCCTCGAGCAGGGAACCGGCGCCAACCACCACCGGGCGGCCGGGTTGGGTTGCGTGGGCGGGGGGTGTGGGCGAGTTCATCAAACGACCTCCAATTCCGGGGAATACCAAAGGGGCGGGCAGTCCCCTTCGGCGGTACCGGACCTCATGTGCCAGGCGCGGTTTTACGGCGGTTCTGAGAGGTAGCCCCATGGTACACCAGCGGGGCCATTTCCGGCAGGCGGATTGGGCTTTTGGAATCAGGTGATAGCAGGGGTGTTTGTGAGGGGTGGTGGTGTGGACGGGGTGGGGGCTGTAGGGCGGGAAAACGCCGGGGTTTTTACGGGGTGGAAGGGAATTATTCACTGGGAAGACGCTAAGGGCGCGAAGGGGTGGAAGAGAATTCATCGCCGCGAAGAAGGCAAGGGCGCGAGGGGGCCCGTGACGATGTCACGGGCTGCCCGGCATTTTGGTTTTGTCCCTACGGGACGACGGTGTGGGGAATGGAAATTGGTGGCGGGTAGCGGGCGTGACAACCGGGGGGTGTCGCGAAAAGGCCGGGATGTTATCCCGGAATTGTGGGGCCCCGTGACGATGTCACGGGCTGCCCGGCATTTTGGTTTTGTCCCTACGGGACGAC